>JAFLBB010000023.1 GCA_017304135.1 Acidobacteriota bacterium
CAATCGCGCCCGCAACGCGCGCCGCTGCCCGGTGCTGACTGGGTTCAACTCTTCGATGGCAAGACGCTGAACGGGTGGACAGTGATCGGCAAGGAAAAGTGGGTGGTGGAGGACGGCACCATTCACGGTGAGGCGCTTGGCAAGGACTATGGCTACTTGCAGACCGAAAAGAAGTACGTCGACTTCCACATGTCGCTGCGTTTCAAGTGTGAGGGGAAGGGCAACAGCGGCGTCTTCTTCCACGTGGACTTCAAGCCTGGGACGGCGGCCGTGAGCCAGGGCCTCCAGTTTGAGATCGACTGCAACATCAACCAGCACACCGGCGGCATCTACGGCGATGGGCGGCAGTGGATCGTCTGGCCGGCTCCCGAGAAGGGCGGCGTGGTGCGCCAGTCGGACTGGAACGATTACCAGATCAAGGTGGAAGGCAATCGCTATGTGGCTGTGCTCAACGGCGTGGAGATGATCGATTTCACCGATCCCACACCGAAGTCGTTCGACGGCTATATCGCCCTGCAATTGCATTCCGGCGGCGAAGGCAACATGCGGTTCAAGGATATCTATATTCGCGACCTGACGAAGCGCTAAGCCGAAGGCCCGGCGGTTGCTCGACCTCTTCTATACGGACCTCCATGAGTTGCCGCTGCCCGAAGGGCACCGGTTTCCTAAGGACAAATACCGGCTGTTGCGCAAGGAGTTGCAGCGCGACAGCCGGTTTCGTTTTCACGCCGCGCAGATGGCCGCCGCCACGGTCATCGCGCGGGCGCATGACCCCGGCTATGTGCACGCGTTTTGTGAAGGAGCGCTCGGCGAGGCGGCCATGCGCAAGATCGGCTTTCCCTGGTCGCAGGGGTTGGTGGAGCGGACGCTGGCCAGCGTCGGCAGTACGCTGGCCGCGGCCGAGGCGGCGCGGCGGAGTGGGTTTGGCGGCACGCTCGCCGGCGGCACACACCATGCCTTCCACGCCGAGGGGGCCGGCTATTGCGTGTTCAACGACATCGCCGTGGCCATCGCCTGGGCCCGCGATGAGGACTGGGTGCGGCGCGTGGCGGTGATCGATCTTGATGTACACCAGGGCGACGGCACGGCAGCGATGTGCGCCGGCGATGAGCAGGTGATGACGGTGAGCGTGCATGGGAAAAACAACTTCCCGTTCCGTAAGCAGCGCTCGGTGGTCGATATCGAGTTGGACGACGGTGCGGGTGACGATGAATATCTGTTGAGCGTGACGAAGGCGCTGCTCCGCGCGGGTGACTTCGCGCCTGAGGTGGTGTTCTACCAGTCCGGGGTGGATGCACTGGCGAGCGACAAGCTGGGGAAGTTGAACGTGTCGCCGCAGGGGATGGCGGCCCGCGACAGGGCGGTGTTCGAGTGGGTGCGGGCCTTGGGTGTGCCGGTTGTGGTGACGATGGGCGGCGGCTATTCCGACCCCATCCAACTGACGGTGGCGGCGCACGCGGTAACGTATCGCACGGCGGCCGACGTGCTGGCCACGCGCTAACCGCGCGCTTTGCGCTCCATGGCCCGGGCATGAACGCCGGACAACAGCAACAGTGCCAGGCAGGCCCCGGTGGTGCACATGAACATGTCCCACTGCGTGTCCCAGGGGTCGCCTTGCGTGCCGAGGAACGCCGTTGCCGATTCCCCGGTGGCCAGCGCTACCCACCACTCGACAAACTCATACACGGCGCTGAAGGCGACCACGATGGCGACGATGATCGGATTCAGCCAGCGCGGCCGGGCGATGACGCCGAGGCGGAGCAGCACCTCGCGCGCAATTAAGGCGGGCACAAAGCCTTGCATGAAATGGCCCAGCCGGTCGTAGTAATTGCGCGCCAGTCCGAACTCATCCCGCAGCCAGCTGAACAGTGGCATTTCGGCGTAGGTATACTTGCCGCCAACCATCAGCACGACACAATGAATGGTGAGCCACCAGTAGACGAAGTCAGTGAAGCGGAAACGGTTCCACAGGCTGGCGACGATAGCGAGGCCCAACAGCGCGGGCGTCACTTCGAGAACCCAGGTGAAGGTGTCGTGAGGCCGGTAGCCTGACCAGGCAAGCACGCCGAAGAACAAGCCGAGCATGGCTGCGTGTGCGCGGCTCACTTCGCCTCTTCCTTCTCTCGTATCGCCACCAGAGAGCGCACCTCGGCCGTGGTGAGTTCACGCCAAGCGCCAATCGTCAGTCCGGCCAGTGAGATGGGCCCGATGCTGACGCGAACGAGCTTCAGCACCTTGCTGCCCACCGCTTCCACCATGCGGCGCACCTGGCGATTGCGCCCCTCCGTGATTGTGATCTCAAAATGCGTGTATTTTTCCGAATCGCGCAGGCGGGTGACGGCGGCGGGCCGGGTCGGGCCGTCCTCCAGGTTGAGGCCTTTGCGCAGCGAGTCCAGTTGTTCGTCGGTGAGCCGCGATGAGGCCTTGACGAGGTAGGTCTTGGGAACGTGCGAGATGGGGCTGGTGATGAAGTCGGCAAAGCTGGTGTCGTTGGTGAGAATCAACAGGCCGGAGGTGTCCATGTCGAGCCGCCCCGCCGTGCCCACGAACCCGGGCACACCCTTCAGCAGTTGGTACACCGTGGGCCGGCCCTCCGGGTCCTTGTATGTGGTCAGGTAGCCCTTTGGTTTGTTCAGCAGGATATAGAGCTTGGCGCCCTCGCGGACCGGCGCGCCATCCAGTGTGACTACGTCGCGCTTGGGATGGATCCACATATCGATGGAGGTGACGGGGCGGCCATTCACCTTCACGCGGCCTTCCCGGATCCAGTCAGTGGCTTCGGTGCGCGAACCGAGGCCCGCCTTGGAGAGGATGCGGTCCAGCGTCTTCTTCGCGCCAGGGGACGCCGAGGTTGGGGGGGGCGCCAAATCTTCGCTTGGGCGAGCGGGCAGAGCGGGGGCGCGCTGACTCACTGCGCCCGGCGACCGGGACGCAGTCGGGCCTCGCTGTGCGGCTGCCGCCACCTTCGCGGCTTTGCCGGCCTTCGGCTTCTTCTTCCTGGCCAGCAGTTTCTTACCATAGTCGCGAGGACGCATATACTTGTGATGGTATGCGATGGGATGCATCCGCCGTGCTTCGGTCGTGGAGCGTGGGCGGCCCGGGGTCCTCCGCCGCGCGGGTTCCGACGGAGACCGTGCCTGCGAGCGCTCCCGAAATGAGAACCGATCAAACCTCGATGGAGGCCGCACGTCAGCGCTATGCGCAGGGAGCGATCCGCGATGGCGCCTCGGGCTGGGCATGACGACATGGTAGGGACATCCAGTGGCAGGATTGCGTCGACATTGGGTGCGTTGGAATATGGCGCCGGACCGACTGGGGCATTGGTAGCGCAGTGAGCAGACGGAAATCCCAAGGACCAGAGGCGGCCGAGGCCCCGAGGACCATCCTGGTGCGCGGCGCCCGACAGTTGCTGACCATGCGGTCCAACCACCAGCCGGTGCGCGGCGCCGAGATGCGCTCCCTGGGCCTCATTGCCGACGGCGCTCTTCTCATCGTCGATGGCGTGATTCAAGAGGTGGGGCCGAGCCGCCGGGTGGAGATGCTAGCGGCCGCCCGCGATGCCGAGGAGCTTGATGCCTCGGGACGGGTGGTGATGCCTGGATTCGTGGATGTCCAAACGCACCCGCTTGCGCCGCCGGCGCCACTGGATGAATACGAAGCACGCTGCACCCTGGGACGATTCTCCGCGCCCGAAGAGCGCGCGCACGTCGTGATGGAGGCGGCCCGCTGCATGCGCGGCTATTCCGCGCAGCGCCTGGAACTGGAAGGCAAGCGGCAGCTCCGCACTATGTGGCGCTATGGGACGACTTCACTCGGTGCGACCTCCGGCGCTGGTCTGGACGATGTGAGTGAGCTGCGTGCGTTGCGGGTGCTGGCCGGCCTGGATGAGAGGCCGGTGCGCATTGTTTCGAGCTTTGGCGGCGCGCTCGGTGTGGCCCCTGAATTTACCGCGCGAGCCGCCGAGTATGCCGACTGGCTGAGCACCGATCTGTTACCGCTGCTGGTCAGGAAGAAACTGGCCGGCCGGGTGGATGTAGCCGTCGGCGGTGAGGCGCTGCCGGTTGAGGTGGCCGCGCGCTATGCGGCCTCGGCCCGCGCGCTGGGCATGGCCGTTCATGTGAGGGTTCGCGGCGACGTGGACCGGCTGCCTGAGGGCGCCGCGAGCGTCTCCGGCATCCGCCATTTGGCGAATCCGCTGGGCCTGCTGGCGGGCACTACCGCTGTGGCGGTGCTCACGCCCGGGGCAGGCTTCCACGGAGGCGGCGAGGAGGCCGAAGCGGCCCGAGAACTCATCGATGCCGGTGTCGCCGTGGCGCTCTCCACGGGCTATCATCCGCTGGAGAGCCCCACCCCCTCCATGCCGATGGTGGTTTCACTCGCCTGCTCCCGATCGCGCATGTCGCCGGCCGAGGCGCTCACCGCCGCAACCATCAACGCCGCCCATGTGCTCGGTCTGGCCACCGAAGCCGGTTCGCTTGAGGTAGGCAAGTCGGCTGACCTGCTGATCATGAACGCGTCCGACTACCGCGAGATCCCTTTGCACTTCGGCGTGAATCCCGTCGTGATGGCGCTGCGGCGCGGGCAGGTGATCTATCCGCGCTTGGAGTCGGTGTGAGTGCGGGGCTGGGCGAGATGGTGGAATGCGTCCCAAACTTCTCCGAGGGGCGGGATGCGGAAGTGGTCGCAGCCCTGGTGTCGGCGGTGCGCGGAGTGCGTGGCGTGTTCCTGCTCGGCGAAACCTCCGACGGGGACCACAACCGATGCGTGCTCACCTTTGCCGGACCACACGAGGCCGTGCTCGAAGCCGCACTGGCGGCGGCGCGTGTGGCTGTCGCTCGCGTCGATCTGGCCAGCCACGCAGGTGTGCACCCGCGCATCGGGGCGCTCGATGTGTTGCCGTTCGTTCCCCTCGAAGGAGCTTCGATGGGGCTGTGTGTTGGACTGGCTGAACGCGCCGCGAAGCGCCTGTGGGAGGATCTCGGCGTGCCCTGCTTCCTCTACGAAGCGGCGGCGCGCACCGCGGAGCGGCGCAACCTGGCCTTTGTCCGGTCGCCACGTGCTGGAGCGCCCGATGTCGGTCTGGGACGCCATCCCTCGGCCGGGTGCACGGCGGTGGGGGCACGCAAGTTTCTCATCGCCTACAACGTGAATCTGGCCAGCGCCGATCTCAGTGTTGCGAAGGCCATCGCCCGCGAGGTGCGGGAAAGCTCAGGCGGGCTTCCCTGCGTGAAGGCTCTGGGGCTCGAACTGCATTCGCGCGGCATCGTGCAGGTTTCCATGAACCTCACCGACTTTGAGGTGACTCCGCTGCACGTTGCTTTTCAAGCCGTGCGCGATGCGGCGGCGGCGCGTGGCGTTCCGATAGAAGGCAGTGAACTCATCGGCTTCATTCCCAGGCGGGCGATCGAAGCCGCGCGCGGCGTGGATCTGCGATGGGAGAACTTCCGAGACGACATGGTGCTCGAAACGCGATGGGACATGGTGCGGGGTGGCGCTCTCTAAGCGCCGAACGTCGCCAGCGCCCACGGCGGCGTGTTCGCGAACTTCACGTTGGAGGAGGTATAGAGCGGCGCAGCCGTGGGGTCGGACAAGGCCGTGATGGTGATGGGCCGCGGCGCCACCGAAGCGGCAATCTGCGGCAGATCGGTCAAGCGCAGGATGCCGTAGAGGAAGTTCGCGAATGGGTGGTTGTACTGCTCGCTGGTGGCCAGTGAGCGCCAGGAGGCGAGGTGGCGCGAGAGGTGGAGCGAAGCGATCCTCGGCTCGAGCGCGGCGGCGCACAGCGCGGGCACGGTGAGGTGTGAGAGTGCCGCGACATGGACCGAGTCCGATCCATAGAGCGCCGTGGCAGCGCGGACAACGGCTAGTATATCCGATACACGCTGGCCAAGCAGCGGCCGGCCCAGCATCATGGAGGCCCAGGCGTAAGCGTCTTCATCCTGATGGCGCAGGGCGTTGCCGAAGCCGTGGCGGGAGAGCTCCGGACGGAGGTCGCCGAGGCCGCGCAGATCCGGCGCGATCACCAGGCGGCCTGATGCGGCCAACTGCTGGTAGAGAGAGTCCTCGCCCCAGTTGACACTGCGGCCCGAAGGTTCGAGCAGGATGAGCGGCGGCTTCGTGGTGGACACGCGCGGACGGAAGACCCAGGCCGGTACGGTGACCTCGGCGGTGACGTCGATCTCGATCGCTTCGGCGTCGCAACCGCGCGACGACACACGGCCCAGCACACGTGCGGGCTTCGGCGACGGCGGGTCGAGCCGCAGCGCGGCGGCGAGTGCTTTCGGCAGCGCAGGCGAGGCGGGCGGCGTCTGGATGGACGTGCTCAGGTCGCGGGCGAGCACGAACGGGGTCTTCGAGTTGAGCCTGGCGACGTTGCCTTGCGCGGCGAACAGCGTGGCGTCGGGCTCGGCCGAGGTCGGTGGTTCCTTGTCGAGGCGCGTGCCGCGCCCTTGCAGGTGGCGCAGCAGAAAGTTGTAGATCTCCAGGCGCACGTTGTAGCCCAGGCCATGCGGCAGCGGCGACTCGTACCATTGCAGGTTCTCCGCTGCCGCTCCGAGAGTTTTGTAGAAAGCCTGCAGGCGTGCGAACTCCGCGCGGCCGTTGGTGAGGTAATCGGGCGAGTAAGTGCCGAACCAGTCGCGGGCGCTGACGAGGATGAGCAAAGGTTTCGGTGCCAGGGGATGCAGCAGGTCCCAGCGGTCGATGCCCTTCGACGGGCCGTCGAGGATGCACTGTTCGGCATCGTCCACTGAGCCTGGGCCGTTCAACCGGGCCAGCGCGTGGTTCTCGGTGTTGGGACAGGCAGGGGCGGCGCAGGCAAGGCGGTCGTCCACCGCTGAGAGAAACATCGTTGTGGTGCCGCCACCCGAGTTGCCCGTGGAAGCAAGGCGCTTGGGGTCGACGCGCGGATGCGAAGCGAGCACGTCGAGCGAACGGACGGAGTCCCACGTTTGGAGCCGCGTGGCGGTGTCGCCGCCCAGGATCAGTTGCTTGCCCGGATAGGTGTGCTCGTTGTCGGCTGAGCGCAGCCGCGTGAGGCCGGTCTCCGGATCGGGGTAGGCGGTGCGCTCACCCTGCCCCATCGGGTCAAAGGCCAGCACGGCGAAGCCGAGTTGCACGAGCCCTTGGATGCAGTATTGATAGAGCGCCGCCGCCTTCCCGTTCAAGGAGTGACCCATCTGAAACAGGACACCGGGCAGATGCTGCTCGCCGGACTTGGGCAGATACAAATTGGCCGCGATGAGCAGGCCGGGGCGCGATTCGTACACGAGATGCTCCACCGTGTAGTCCGGGCGGGTGAACGTTCCGGTGGTTCGAATGTTGAGGGGCGTGCGCTCGGGTTGGCCGCCGATGAGCGACCAGAAGCTCTCTCGTACATGCTTCTGGCGGGCCCGGATCAGCGCTGGTGTCGTGCAGGCATCGAGCGCGGCGGCGCGCTTGGCGGCGGCCTCGCGGGCAAGGCGCGCAAGGTAATCGGGAAGACAGCGCGAGTAGTCGCGGTAGTCGATGGGCGCGGCCCAGGAGCGGGTGGCGAAGGCGGCGGGTAACGTGAGAACCGAGCGGCGGGATAGCGGCATGGCTCTCTCATTAAACTACGTGACGCGCGCCGAGTCGCCGGCGGTGATTGGGCGCGGACGCGCCACCAGGTTCTCGCCGCCGGGATTGGAGTGGCCCGAAATGAGCTCACCGGTCCAATAGTCAAACGAGAACAATTCGTAGCCCGACTCGTCGAGCAGCGCCAGCAACTCCTCACGACTTGAGCCCTGCGCGGCAAGACTGCGCGGCGACACCTCGAGGAGGAGCACGGGCCGGAATTCGCGCAGAACACGCGCGGCGCCGCGCAGAGCCGCGGTTTCCGCTCCCTCGATGTCGAGTTTCAAAAGGTCCAGGCGCGTGAGCCCGAGTTCATCGGCGACGCGATCGAGGCTGCGCAGAGTCACTCGTTCGCGGCGTGCCTCCCGCACGCCCTCCCAAACGAACGAGCCCAGCGTATTGTGGCCAGAACGTTGTCCCTGGGCCACGATGAGCGTCGCCTCGCCGTCCGCCTGCCCCAGCGCGGCGTCGATGAGCATTGCCTGGCAGTGGTTCAACTCCATGTTGGCCTTCCATGCGGATCGTTCGCGGTCGCTCGGTTCAAACGCGATGACCCGGCCGCCGGGAGCGGTACGCAGAGCGGCGAAAAGCGAATAGACACCCTCGTGCGCTCCACCGTCGACGAACACCATTCCGGGCTGGAGGAACGTCTCCAGGAAGGCGAACTCATTCGGATCGAAAGCGCCCAGAACAAACAGGCTGTGGCTGATCTCACTGCCCATGTTGAGCCGCAGCTGCGATCCGTGGTGCCAGTTCACGAGCGAGGGCGGCAGTTCGCGGTTGCCTGCGAAGCGTTCCCAGATCTGTTGCCGCAGTTGCATTCCGGAGCCTGATTGCGCGATGGCGCGCTCCACCATGCCTCGCGGCCATGGCGTGGGAGGGCGGCACACGGCAAGTTTCGGAATCAGTTCGAGCAGTTCCTCATCGCGGAAAAAGGGAAGCCGGCGCAGAAGCGACTCGGCCCAAGGGTCGGGCGGCGGCACGCCATATCCACGCCGAGGTCGCTCCACAACGGGGTCAGAAGCCGCATGCGCATAGACGCCAACGGCGGCGGATACGGCGGCGGCAACCAGCAGCAGTGTGAGCAAGACCTCACCAGCTTAGCCCGACTTCGTGCCGCCGCGGTCAGCGAAGGATCAGCCAGCACAGTATCGCGCCAATGACGGTCATGGACATGCCCCAGGCGAGCATGGCATGAAACAAACGGCGCGTGTCGACGTCCTTCGCGGCGGAGGCGATGCAGAGGGCGCCGATGGTGGAGAGCGGCGAAACGTCGACGAGGTGGCCGCCCACGTTCATGGAGGTGGCGATCAGAAATGTGTCGCCGCCGCCCAGTTCCCGAACAAGGCTGGGCACAACGGGCAGAAACGCGGGGAGTACAACACCGGAGGTGCTGGAGTATGCCGAAATGAGCCCTGTAATGAAGGCGCACACCCCTGTCGCGGAAGAGGGTGTGGAGACGCGCGCCATGAGCGAGGCGAGCAGGTCGATGCCGGCTGTGCGCTCAAGAATCGAGATGAGCACGGTCATGCCGCACACCATGAGGATCGTGCTCCAGGGCATCTGCTTGATTGCCTCGCCATCGTCGGCCGCGCGGGCGAAGACAAGAACAAGAGCGCCGGCGATGGCGGCCATGCCGATCGGTGCGCGCGCGAAGGCTACCACTGCCAGCATGGTGACAATGACGGTCAGCGTCAGTACGTGGCGCCAGTGAAAAGGCGTGTCGGTGGTCTCCACCTCGGCGCTTCGCGGTTGGCGGAGCAGTCGCAGACCGCCAAGCGCGGCGTATCCCGCGACTGCCACCGCGGCGTGGCCAGAAAAGCAGTACCACCAAGTGGCCCACTCATGGCCTGCCAGGCCGATGCGTTCCATCAGGCTGTTCACGATGATGCCGGTGGGTGCAAAGGGTGACAACGATCCGGAATTAGCGCCATTGCCCACCATAACCGCCATCAGGAAGGCTGGTATGCCGAACTCTCCGGCGACGCTCATGGCGATGGGGGCCAGCAGCGCGGCCACGGCGATGTTCCCTGGGCCCAGCGTTGCCAGCACAGCGCCGAGGAAAAAGAACAGTACAGGAATCAGGCCGACCCGCCCGCGACAGAGACGAACCGATCGCCGTGCGACGTGATCGAGAGTGCCGTTGATACGAGCCTGGGTGAAGAGCAACGTCACGCCCGTCATCGTGAGGAAGAGTTCGATGGGGAATCCCGCGGCCACCTGCTTCAGCGTCATCCCCGCCGCGCCCGCGCCCACCGCCCAGGCCAGCAGCAGCGCCAGAATCCCGATATTGACGCGGGCAAAACAACTCA
Organism: Acidobacteriota bacterium; assembly: GCA_017304135.1. Taxonomy (GTDB): domain Bacteria; phylum Acidobacteriota; class Terriglobia; order Bryobacterales; family Bryobacteraceae; genus JAFLBB01. Next base: position 9,906 of record JAFLBB010000023.1, read on the forward strand.
GCAGGATGGCCGCAAGCAAGGCCGCCAGCGAAACCGTGGCGGGCGTCATGCGTCGTTCCGGAGAAGGCTGGCAATCAACTCGGCGGGATGGAGAGCGCGCACGGAAGCGAAGTCGTGCACCTGGTGGCGGCAACTCGTTCCCGCGGCCACCAACACACTGCCCGGCTTCATGCTCCGCGCGGCCGGGAGCAGTTTGCGCTCCGCGATGGTGCGTGAGATGTCGTAGTTCTCCTTCACGTAGCCGAACGACCCGGCCATGCCGCAGCATCCGGCGTCGAGATCGACAACCGAGGCCCCCGGAACACGAGCCAGCAGTGATTTTGCCGCCGCCAGCAGCCCCATCGACTTCTGATGGCAGTGGCCATGCAGCAGGATCTCGCGCGGCCCCTCGATGAGGTCCAGCACCGCGCCGGCTTCCATGCGCCGCAACAGGAATGGCTCCCACAGCACGGCACGCCTGGCCATGACGCGCGCGCGCTGCTGGGCCTCGCCACGCAGCAGTGCGGGGGCGTCTTCCTGAATGGCGGAAAGGCAGCTCGGTTCACAGAACACGAGCGGTGGGCCGTCATCGCCGAACATCGTTGCATTCCGCTCGGCCAGCTCACGCGCCTCGCGCAGCAGCCCTTGCGAGATGAGCGGGCGCCCACAGCACACGTTGTGCGCATCGCCGACCGTGCAGCCGGCGGCCTGTAATGTCTTGATGGCCGCGAGGCCGATTTCCGGCTGATAGTAGTTTGTGAAGGTATCGACGAATAGCAGCGTATCGGCGGGAGCGGCGCCTGTCCATTGCTTGCGCAACGTTCGTGAAGCGAGCAGCGGCAACGCCCGGCGGCTATCGATGCCCGTGATCATTTCCAGGAGCGAGCGGCCGATCGCGGAGCCGGTAAACAGGTTCGCTAGCGCGGGAGCAAAGCTGCCCCGTTGCGCCAGGGTACGGATGTGACCCAGCATCTTCGCCCGTAGCGGCGTGGCGTGGCGCGAATAGTAGGCAGCCAAAAATTCGCTCTTGAACGAGGCGACATCGACGCCGACGGGGCATTCGGTTCTGCAAGCACGGCACTCCAGGCAGAGCGAGAGTGCGGCCTTCACCTCTTCATCTCCAATGGCGCCTTCGCCAAGCTTCCCGTTCAGCGCCAGGCGAAGGACATTGGCTCGTCCGCGCGTGGTGTGCTGCTCCTCCTTGGTCGCCATGTAGGAGGGGCACATGGTGCCGTCGATCTTCTTGCGGCAGGCGCCGACTCCACTGCACATCTCCACGGCCCCGCCGAAGCCGCCGAAGGCGGACCAGTCAAAGTACGTGCTCGGATTCGCAGTCCCGTAGCCCGCGCCGAATCGAAGATTCACCGTGAGCCCCGGAGGGTCGACAATCTTGCCTGGATTGAAGATGCCATGAGGGTCGAAGGTGCGCTTGATTGTCCGGAAGGCCTCGTACAGCACCGGGCCGAACATGCGCTCCAGGAAGGGACTCCGCACGTATCCGTCGCCGTGTTCGCCGGACAGCGCGCCGCCAAACTCCAAGACGAGGTTGGCCACCTCATCGGCAATGGCGGCGAACTGGCTGACCCCGGCTTCGGTCTTCATGTTGACGACAGGACGCACATGCAGGCAGCCAACGCTGGCATGGGCATAGATGCCCGCCGTCGTACCGTGCTTCGTCAAAATGCCCTGGAAGCGATCGATGTACTCGCGCAGCCGCTCCGGCGCAACCGCGGTGTCTTCCACAAAACTGACGGACTTGGCGTCCGCCTTCATCGCCATGGAGAGGCCAAGCGCCGCTTCGCGCAGGCTCCAGATGCGCGCTTGCGCGGCCATATCCAAAGCCTGGTGGCAGCGCACGCGAATGCCGCGGGCAAGCAAATCCTCTTCGAGGGCCCGCAATCGTGGTGGAAGCGCCTCGGCCGTGTCGTCGTAGAACTCAACGCACAGCAGTGAGCTGGTCTGGCCCTCCATGAAGGAGCGCCGCAAGGCGTCCAGGGCCGCATTCTCGCGCGTGTGGCGGAGAATGAACTCGTCCATCACCTCGACCGCCGACGGCCCGTGTTGGAGGACGACTGGCGTCGCCCCAAGCGCGTCGAGCAGCGTCTCAAACTCGATCGCCAGCACGGCTTTGTGCTTCGGCAGCGGGACCAGCTTCACCTTTGCTTCGATGATGACGCCGAGCGTGCCCTCCGAGCCCACCATCATCCGCGCCATGTTCATGTCGCCGGACGGCCGCAAAAAATCGTCCAGGTTGTAGCCCCCGACTCGGCGCAGCACCTTGGGGAAGCGGCGCTCCACCTCCTCCCGCATCTCCACCCCAAGCCGGCGCACCGTGCGGTGAAGTTCGGCGTCGAGCGACTGGCCCTGGCAGCGCGCTTCCCATTGCTCCGGTGTGAGCGGCTTGAAACGGACAATAGAACCGTCGCTGAGCACAACCTCCTGCTCGAGCACGTGGTCGATCGTCTTGCCGTACAGAACCGATCGCGCGCCAGAGGAATTATTCGCCATCATGCCGCCCAGCGTGGCCCGGCTGGCCGTGGTGATGTCCGGGGCGAAGCGCAACCCATGTTGCTTCAGTTGGGCGTTCAGCTCATCCAGCACGATGCCCGGCTCCACACGCGCCCAACGCTCTTCCACGTTGACCTCGAGCAATGCGTTGCAGTACTTCGACTGGTCGACGATCAGCCCCTCACCGATGGCCTGCCCCGCCTGCGAGGTGCCGCCGCCGCGCATGGTGAGCGGGCAGCGCTGACGCGCGCAGACCTCCACGATGCGGATCACGTCCTCGCGTGAGCGGGGCACCACAACGCCGATCGGTTTCTGCTGATAGACGCTGGCATCGGTCGAATACAGGGCCTGCGAGAGAGCGTCGAAGCGGAGTTCACCCTGAATCGCGGCGCTCAGCTCAGCGCGCAAAGCCTCGCGGTCGACGCGGCTCACATCGGCGTGCGGCGCGGGAGTTCCGGGTGCAATCGTGATCACGGTCATGCTCCCGCGACGGCCCCCAGCCCCGACCGTAAGCGCCGCAGCCCCTCACGCAGCGTCTCACCCCCGCTGGCAAAGGAAACGCGCAGCGTCCCCTCCGCGCAGGCGCCATACGCCGCGCCATGAATCACCACCAGCCCGTGCTCTTCGAGCAGCCTTTGCCGGATTTCGTCGGAAGGCGTCTCCAATGCGCGAACGTCGGCCATGGCGAAGAATCCACCTTCAGGCGCCATCATGCGGCAGCCGGGCGTGTCCGCCATGGCTTCGAGAACGGCGGCGCGGCGAGTTGCATACTCATCCCTCATCCGCGCCACGGCCTCCTGCGGCCCGCTCAGTGCCTCCGCGGCGGCATCTTGAATGAATGTGGCTGGGCCGCGGCTCGATTGCTGCAGCACGAGCAGCATGGCGCGCGTCACAGTCTCCGGCGCCGCGCAGTAACCGACGCGCCAACCCGTCATCGAATAGCTCTTCGATAGCGCATTCACCAGCACCGTTCTTGGCCGAAGCTCAGGCTCGGCCGCGACGGGCGAGATGTGCCGCGCGTCGCCGTATGTGATGGCCTCATAGATTTCGTCGCTGATCAGCCACAGGTTGCGCTCCACAACGACACGCGCGATGGTCCTTAACTCATCCGCGCGAAACACTGTGCCGGTGGGGTTCCAGGGCGTGTTCAGCAGCAGCACACGGGTGCGCGGCGTGAGTTGCTTCTCGATGGCGTCCGCGCTGAGTTCGAACCGCTGATGCCGTGGCGGGCAGGGCACGCGCACGGGCACGCCGCCCGCAAGCCGGATGGGCGAAGCGTACGCATCATAGATGGGATCGGGTAGCAGAACCTCGTCACCGGCATTCAGTAAGGCCATCAACGCGGCGTAGATGCCGAAAGTGGCTCCCGTCGTCACCAGGATTTCCGTTGCCGGATCGTAGCTCAGCTGATTGTCCCGGTGCAGTTTCACCGCGACCGCTTCGCGCAGCGCCAACTCGCCGCGGTTGTCCGGATATGAGGTGCGGCCGTTGCGCAGCGCGCGCTGTGCCGCTTCGACGATGTGGTGCGGAGTGGGCAGGTCCGGTTCGCCGCGCATCAGCGAAACAACGCTACGCCCCGCGGCCTGCGCGGCGCGCACTTCGGCAAGCACACGATTCACGGCGGTCGGATGGAGATCTTGAACGCGCCGGGCGAGCGGCGGCGGACTCATTGCTTCAGTGGCCAAATCTCTTCTACGATATCCCCGCGGCAGAGGTGAATGTGCGTGTGGAGGTTCACGGTGGGGTCGATGTGGGGCGGCAGCAGTTCCACTTTCTCGCCCAGTGCGGGCATCGCGCCGCCGTCAGCAAGCAGGTAGCCGAACTCGTCGCCTGCGAACTTGAACCACACGCCGGGCAGCGCATGGGGCTCGGGATGGAAGGGACGGTCAGTGGAGAGCGCCTTGAATCCGGCGTCGACGGTCACCCGGTCCGTGTGGTTTGCGCTGATCACGGTCGCCAGCACACGCAGGGCGGGCTCAAAGCGAACGCCGATGCGCGCATAGGCCATGTCGTGAAATATGTAGGAGCCTGCCTGCATCTCGGTGAGTTCAGGAATCGCCGTGTCGATGTCCCAGGTGCCGGTGCTCGAGCCGCTCAGATTCTCCACGGGCAGTCCGAGGCGCCGCATTTCGACCCAGGTGTCGACGGCGGGCCACAGGGAATCGAGCGAATGCTGGCGCCGCGCATCAGGGTTCTCCATGTGCGAGCCGCTGACCGAGTATGCCTGGACACCGCGCAAACGGAGGTTCGCCGAGCCTTCGATCTGGCGGGCCAGTTTGATTGCTGCTGGTCCGCAAGCAATGCCCGTGCGATGGTCGCCTACATCCACATCCACCAACAGACTCAGCCGCGCACCGGCTGTTTCCGCGCATCGCTGCCACATCTCCACCTGCGCCGGGTGATCGGCCACGGCCATCACGTCGTGCCCAGCGCTCCAGCCGGCCACGCGCGCCATCTTGCGAGGATCGGCTAACGGCGAGGTGAGCAAAACGCCGGGGATGCCCGCGCTCACCATCCAACTCATTTCCTCAACTGTGGCCACACAGATCCCCACGGCCCCCGCTGCCACCTGCCTGCGCGCCACCTCCACGCACTTATGCGCCTTGGCGTGCGGCCGCAAATGCTTCCCAGCCCCGCGAACGTGGGACTGCATACGCACGAGGTTCGACTCGAACATCGCCGCGTCGAGCACCAGCGCGGGCGTGGGCAGATCCTGTTTGCGAAGCGCGGCCATGCGGTAAGAAGCGGTCAGTATACCCTAGTGGCATGGCAACGACGCACGACAGTTTGAAAGGAAAGAATGTGCTCGTCACGGGCGCATCCACCGGCATCGGACGGGCGACAGCTGTACGATTCGCGGCGGAGGGCGCCAACGTGGGCATCAACTACTCGCGCAGCGCCGGCGAAGCGGCGGAAACCGAGCGCCTCTGCCAGGCGGCTCGCACCAAGGGCGGCCAGCAGTTCGTGGTGCAGGCCGATGTGGCCGACGAAGCGCAGGTGCAGGCGATGTTCGCCAGGACGTTCGCCGAATTCGGCGGCCTCGATGTGCTCATCAACAACTCCGGCATTCTCAAGGAAACTCCCAGCCACGAACTGGAGATGGCCGACTTCGATCGGGTGGTGGGCGTCAACCTGCGCGGGGCATTCCTGTGCGCACGCGAGGCGCTGCGCCACTTCGTCGCCTACAATAAACCGGGCGTGATCCTGAACAACTCCAGCGTGCACCAGATCATCCCCAAGCCGGGGTTTGTCTCCTACACGATCAGCAAGAGCGGCATGGAAGGCATGACGCGCACGCTCGCGCTGGAATACGCCGGCCGCGGCATTCGAGTGAACACGGTGGGGCCGGGCGCCATCGTCACGCCCATCAATAATTCCTGGATCAACGATGCGGAGAAGCGCGGCGGCGTGGAGAGCCACATCCCGATGTCCCGTTCCGGCGAACCGGAAGAGATGGCGGCCGTATTCGCCTTCCTCGCCTCCGACGAAGCCTCCTACATCACCGGCCAGACGATCTTCGCCTGCGGTGGGCTGACGTTGTTCCCCGAGTTCCGCGACAATTGGTCAACCTAGCCCGTTCAACCCAGACCGCCGCGCTACAGTCTTGGCTGCGGGGGCTTCACCAGCGCGCCTGAGGTGACCCCCTTGCGGCGGATGGTGCGGCGGAACACCTTGTCGCCGGCGGTGACGTAGAGCGTGTCCATGTTCGGCCCGCCAAAGGTCACGTTGGAGAGCGGTCCGGCCTGCGGCTTGTTCACGATGGCCACGACGCGGCCAGGCTGATCGCAGATCTGCAACCCCAGACTGGTGGCCACGTACAGGTAGCCGAGGCTATCCACGGCAAGCCCGTCGGATAGCGCCGACGGAGCCTCATCCGGCGTCTCCATGCGATAAAAGGGCTGTCCATTGACGAGCGAACCATCAGCGCTGCGCTGGTAGGAAGTGACCCACCTGGAGCGCGTGTCGGCGACCATCACGAGTGACTGGTCAGGCGAGAGGATGACGCCGTTGGGAAACTCGATGCCCTCGGCCACCACGCGCCGCTTGCCCGCCCTGTCGATGAACCACACGCGATGGCCGGGCGGATCGGTGACGTAGATCTCGCCCTGCACGGTAATGGCGAGGTCATTCGTGTCGATGCCCTCGGTGATGATCTTTTCCGAACCGTCCATGCCCCAACTCACCACCTGCTTCGGCTCGCGGCGGCAGGCGTAGAGGCGGCCGTCGGGGCCGAACATCATGCCCGTCACGCGCCCGGCTTTGTCCTTCCAGAGGGTGGCCCTTCCGTCCGCGCCGATCTTGAACAGCTTGTCCAGTCGGGCGTCGGTGAAGAAGACGTTGCCCTCCCTGTCCACCGCCGGACCTTCCGTGAAGCCGTGGCCTCGGCTCACCTCTTCCCACTCGTGCGCCGGGTCGAGAATCTGCATCACCTCGTGGCGTTCCCCCGCGCGGCGGGGGGCGGTGATGGGCTTGGGGTAATCGCGCCACAGCCAGCGAAGCGCATCGGGGAGAATCGCCGAGCCGTGAATCCCGTTGTGCCCCTCGGTGCCCCACACCTGCTTCACGTCGTAGCCGGCGAACTCGAGCGAACTGTACAGGTCCTGGTTGGCGATCCACCAGTTCCCGGCGTAAATGTTCTGGTCCTTCTCGCCGTCCTGGATGAAGACGCGCAGCGGCTTCGGCTCCACTTTGCGGATGACCGAGGGGTAGATCTGCCCGCCCCGCAGGTTCACATACGAGCCGATGTAGCTGAGCACGCGGCGAAATTGATCGGGCCGTTCCCACGCCACGGTGAACGCCGCGATGCCGCCGGACGACGAACCCGCGATCGCGCGGTCATTGGGATCCTTCGAGAGGTTGTAGCTCTTGCCCACCTCCGGCAGAATCTCGTCGATCAGCATGCGCGCGTAGCGATCGCCCAATCCGTCATATTCAAAGCTGCGGTTATAGCGGTTCTGCTGTGACTTATCGTCGAGCGCGGGTAGCACGCCGGGATTGATGAAGATGCCAATCGTCACTGGCATCTCACCCTTGTGGATGAGGTTGTCCATCACGATGGGCGCGCGGAAGCGTGCCCGTTCGCCCGTGGCGATCCAGCCTCCGCCGTCTTGCACCACCAGGATGCAGGCCGGTTTCTCCGCTTGATACTGCTCCGGCACGTAGATCCAATAGTCGCGAACGGTGCCGGGAAACACTGTGCTGGTCCAGGTATGCTGCCTCAACTTGCCCACGGGTACACCCGGCTGCCTTTGGGAATCGGGCCCCAGCGGATAGGGATCCTGCGCTAGGCCCAGGGCGCAGAGCAGAACGAAAGCCGCACAAAATCGCATGGCCACTAGGATTAACACAAACCGCGACTTGTCATGCCACCGCCCGCGCGCCACGGTCCGCGCGGCGCATTGCTTGTCCTCTACCCGCTCGATAGACTGGTGGTGAACTCAGCGGTTTCTCATGGTTCGCCACCCTTTCCAATTGGCAGTCGTTTGTGCGTTGCTCTGGCTATCTGCCTGCCGCACGGGCCCCCCGCGCGAGAAGGCGATCGGTGAGGCCTTCGTGGGACCGGTTTCGCTCAATCTTCGTGACGACCTGGCGGCTCGCGCCACCGTTGCCGCCACCGTGAAGCATGGTGAGCGGCTGGAGATTCTCGAACGCCGCCGCCGCTTCGCCAAGGTGCGCACCGCGGAAGGTAAGCAGGGATGGACGGACGGCCGCATGCTGCTTACGCCTCCGCAAATGGCCCGACTGCGCAAAGTGACAGAAAGGGCCGCTGAGATGCCCTCACAGGGCAAGGCAAGCGTATTCGATCTGCTCAACGTGCATACAGATCCCAACCGCCAGTCCCCCAGCTTCTACCAGATTCGCGAAGAGGAAGTCGTCGATGTCATCGGTGGCAAACCCGCGCCCCGCGTGCCTTACGTGCCCGGAACTCCCGACGGCTACGATCCTGCTGGCTTGCCGCCAAACGCCGACCAGGATGACTGGCACCTGGTCAGGCTAAAGGACGGACGTGCGGGCTGGGTCCTGGCCCGCATGGTGCTCATGTCCATCCCCGATGAAGTGGCCCAGTATGCCGAGGGCCAGCGCATCACATCCTACTTCTCACTCGGCCAGGTGAAAGCGACCAGCCGCGACCGGACCCACGAGACCGTGCACGACCACTGGCTCTGGACCACCATCTCCACGCGCTACAGTCCCTATCACTTCGACAGCCTGCGCGTTTTCGTCTTCAATCCCTGGCGCAGGCGCTACGAAACCGCCTACATTGAACGCAACATGAAGGGCTACTATCCTGTCGTCGTCCATGACCCGCCTTCCCCCGGCGCGCTGCCCAACTTCACCGTGCTCGCCGAAGACAAGGACGGCGTCCTGCGCAAGCGCACTTATGAGTTCAACGGATTTCGCGCGCGCATCGTCTCGCGCGAACCCTTCCAAGGCCAGTTGCACGACTCAGGGCTGCCCGTCATTGTCGAAGAGCCGGCTGCACGGCAGGAAAACGACCGCGGGCTCTGGGAAAACCTGAAACAGCGCATGCCGCGCTGGGGGCGCTGAGCGGTACTAGTCTCGCGCGAGGCTGTTGATCGCCTGAAGACCATCTCCCAATTCCACGAGCAGAGGCCGATGGTCACTGTGCCCGCTCCAATCTTCGTACGAACCTACATCGACGGTGCGAAGATACGCAACCCAGCTTACTGGAATGAAGCAGTAGTCAATGTGAAACGGCCTAGCTCTGTCCCACCGAAAATAGAAGGTTGGCTCAGACTCCCTGCCGTGCTCCTCCCTCCTGGCGCTGTGGTAGCTACTCACAAGCCCTAGCTCGAAAAGCCGTCCCACCAGGGAAGTGTGGCTGAGATGGGTGGGATGATCCTTGTCCCAAATCGCATTCGAATTCAGATCGCCTGCCAGTACAACCGGAGCGCTCCGGAAAAGATGCTCGTATGCCTCAACTGCTCGGATCACACCTTCGACGTAGGGGTTCCGCCTGTCATGTTGAGCCCAGACTGCAATCAGCACGAATTCCACCGGCCCGCGCACCCTCACCGGCAGCACGTACTCGGGTGAGTCCGATATCAGAGGTAGTTGTTCTATCCTGTACCCGTTGGAAACTTGCACCCCAAGACCCTGTTTGGGGTTATCTCCAAGCCACACACATTGCGCCGGGATTTCGACTGGTCGTGAACATTCCTGAATGACGGAAACGTCAGGGCTGAGACGATCGAGCAGCGGGACTTTTCGGTTCCAGGCTCCGCGACAACAGTTCCATGTGACGATCCTCATAGATCGAGTCGATTAGCGTGCCGCTGGGGGCGCTGAGCGCTTCAGTCCTTCCAGTCCGCCACGAATATGTTGAATTCGTAGCGCGACTTGGCCCCGCGATCCGAACTAAACACCAGGCGTTTGCCGTCAGGCGAAAACTCCGGAAATGAGGTGAAGCCGCCAAATGTGGTCACCTGCTCCAGTCCGCTGCCGTCCACGTTCATCTGGAACAACTCGAACTTACGGCCGTCGCACTCATGCTTGTTCGAAGAGAAGAGGATCTTTTTGCCGTCCGGCGAAAACGTGGGCGCGAAGCTGGCGCAGCCGAAGTTCGTGATCTGTTTTGCGTTCTTGCCATCCGCATCACCGATGAAAATTTCCATCTTCATCGGCGTAGTGAGATTCTCCCTGATCAACTCGCGGTAACGGTCCATCGCCGGCCCGGGCGCGGGGTGATTCGCCCGCCACACCACGCGCTTTCCGTCGCGCGAATACACCGCTCCGCCGTCGTAGCCTTCCGTCTGTGTGATGCGCTGCTTGCCGCTGCCGTCGGGCTTCATCGTCCACATTTCCAGATCGCCCGTCGACATCGAGGTGTAGACGATCCGGTTGGTCTTCCAGTTCACGGTCGCCTCGGCGTCGTAGCCGTCGGCCTCCGTGAGCTTCTTCTCCATCTTGCCGCCGTCGGTGGCCAGAAAGATGTCGTAGCCGGGATAGACGGCCCACACATAACCCTTGCTACGATCGGCCGGCGGAGGGCATTTCGCGTCGCGTTCATGCGTGGAGGCGTAGACGATGTGCCGGTTGTCCTTCAGGAAGTAGCCGCAGGTGGTGCGGCCCTTTCCCGTGGACACCATCTTCTGGTCCGACCCATCGTCGTTCATCACGAAAATCTGGTCGCACTCCACGCCCTCGCGTGTGGACTGAAACACGAGCCGCCTTCCGTCCGGCGCCCAATAGGCCTCGGCATTCTGTCCCCCATTGGTGAGCTGGCGGAGGTTGGCCAGGTGGCCCGCCTCCTGCGCGCAGAGTCCCGCGCTCAGAACCAAACCGGCCGTGAAGTGTGCCAGCTTCATCTCATCTCCCCTCGAACTTGTCGCGCCCGGCCACCAGCGCCTTCATCTTGCCGTCGGCCACGCTGCGCTGCAGCATCCAGAACCCGCAATCGGGATGAACATACGGAATGCGCTCCACGCCCAACACCTTGGCCGCATGCTCCAGCCGCGAAGCAATCAGGTCGGGCGATTCGATCAGGTTGTCCTTGATGTCGACCACGCTGATGCCCATGCCGATCTTCGGATCGAGTTCACGGAACACTTCCAGTTCGTCATAGCCGCGCCGCGCGAATTCGAGAATCAGGTGGTCCACCTTCAGTCCGTTGAGAAACGGCAGCAGGTCGCGCCAGAAGCCCTTCTGGATGCTCTGCCCGCCATAGTTGCCGAAGCAGATGTGGATGCCGCGCGTGCCGCGAATCCCTTCCAGCACATGGTTGATGGCCTCCAGCGCCCACTCGCGGTCTTCCGGATGTCCACTGATGTTCGCCTCGTCAATTTGCACCACCTTGGCGTCGATCAGTTCCAACTGCTTCCGCAGCACCCCGGCAATCGCCATGGCCAGCTTCGGACGCGAACTGTAGTGGCGGTCCGTGAGCACCTTGGTGAGCATGTGCGGCCCGGTACAGGTGAACTTCAGCGGCTTGGCGGTAAGCGTGCGCGTGAATTCGTAGTCGCGCAACAGGTTGAGTGTGCCCTCGCCCACGTCACCTGTCACAATGCCCGCCGGATCGGTGCGGTAGGCCACGCCCGCGTCGGCGCGGAAGCGTTGGATGTCGGTGATCGAATACTTCGTCCGGATGCCGTCCATCTTCGACACGAAATAGTCGATCATCCCGTTGGTCTCCGGGTGCGACGGGTCAAAGCGGTTCAACTCGCCGTCGGCGACAACGTCGATGCCGGCAATCTCCTGTGTCTTGAGCACGACCATGATGGCGTCGCGCAACGTCAGGCGGCTCGTGTCGCCCAAAAGCCAGTGGGGAACCGGGTAGCTGCCCACAACCGTGGTGAGTATTGGCATAACCCGTCATTGTAATATTGAGCCTGCATGCGACTCACCCTTGCGGCGCTTCTGCCCGCTCTGCTCGCCGCCGCCGGACCGGTCTCTTTCCGTCCGCATACGCTGGCAACTGACCTCCGCGGCGGCTACCAGGTGGTCGCTTTCGACGTCAATCGCGACGGCAAACCGGACCTCATCGCGCTCGCCAGCGGGATGACCGAACTGGTCTGGTTCGAAGCGCCTCACTGGACCCGCCACGTGCTGGCGCGCGATCTGAAGCGCATGATCAACCTCGCCGCGTGCCCCGAACTCGACGAGATCGTCGTCGCCCACGAGTTTGCCAACGCACCCAAGAACTCGGTGGGCATCGTCAGTGTCCTCACGCCCGGCGCCGACCGCGCCCGGCCCTGGACCGCGCGCGAGATCGACCGCCTCACCACGTCGCACCGCCTGCGCTGCGCCAAGCTCGACGGCTCGTCGCGGACCGTGGTGGTGAACGCGCCGCTGGCGGGTGCCAAGGCCGATGCGCCTGACTACCGCGACCATGTGCCGCTGGTCTACTACAAACCCGGCGAATGGAAACGCATCCCGATCAACCACGCCAACGAGGGCGTCGTCCATGGCATCTTCATCACGCCGTGGAGCGACAAGCGCGAAGAGGTGCTCACCGCCAGCTTTCTCGGCATCCACCGTCATCGCCTCGAGAAGAACGGCTCCTGGAGCCGCGTCCCGCTTTCGCCTGGCAACTCCTCGCCGTGGCCCAACAGCGGATCGAGTGATGTCGCCGTCGGCCGCCTGAACAAGGCGCGCTTCCTCTCCGCCATCGAACCCTGGCATGGAAACGAAGTGGCCGTCTATCTCGGCGCCAAGGACAACTGGGCCCGCTCAGTGATCGACTCCTCGCTTAACGACGGGCACACCATCTACACCGGCGACTTCGATGGCGATGGCCGCGATGAGATCGTCGCCGGATTCCGCAAAGCCCCGTTCGGTGTGAATCTCTATCGCGCCAACGACCCCGCGGGCAAGACCTGGAGTAAATCCGTGGTCGACCAGGGCGGCGTGGCCGCGGCCGCCTGCGCTCTGGCCGACCTCAACGGCGACAAACGGCTCGACATCGCCTGCATCGGCTCAGCCACCACCAACCTGGTCTGGTACGAAAACCTCGGAAAACAGTAAAATCAAGAATTTGGCGGATACTCAGGCGGCCATCGTCATCCCGACCCTCCACGCCGGCGACGAGTTGCGCGCTTGCCTCGATTCGCTCTTGAGCCAGAGCTTCGATGCCTTTCACATCATCATCGTCGACAACAGCGGCCGCGGACTGGCACGCTCCGTTGTCCCATCGGACCCGCGCGTGACGCTGATCGAATCGAAGACCAATCTCGGCTTCGGCGCCGCCATCAATCTCGGCGCACGCCACACGGCCGCTCCGTTCATCGGCACACTCAACGACGACGCGGCCGCTTCACCTCAGTGGCTGCAGTGCCTAACCGGCGCGTTGCGCCGGAATCCCAGAGCCGGTATGGCCGCCAGTTGTGTCTTGCTCGATGCCACTGGCCAGCTCGACTCGGCGGGCATGCTCCTGTGCGCCGATGGATCCTCGAAACAGCGCGGCCACGGCAAGCCCGCCGGCGCCTTCCCGCGTGAAGAGGAAGCCCTCTTCCCCAGCGGCTCGGCGGCGCTCTACCGCCGCGAACTGTTCGATGAATTGGGGGGCTTCGACGACGCTTTTTTCCTCTACTGTGAAGATTCCGATCTCGGGCTCCGCGCCCGCTGGGCCGGCTGGTCCTGCCTCTATGTGCCGGATGCGCGCGTCGAACACCGCTACTCTGCCTCCGCCGGCCGGGCTTCCCGCTTGAAGGCCTATCTGGTCGAGCGCAACCGCCTGCGTCTCGTCGTGAAGAACTTTCCCGCTCACATGCTCTGGAAGGTCCCGTTCGTGGCTGTCTCGCGATACTGGGCCCACCTCACGTCCATTTCCTCTGGTGAGGGGGCAGCGGCAGAATTCGCCAGTTCCGCCGGCGGACCGCTCACGCTTGCCTGGTTCGTCCTGAAGGCTCACCTCGCTCTGTTGCCTGCGCTGCCCGGCCTGCTGCGGAGCCGCCGTGCCATCCGCGCCCACGCAAGAATCAGCGCGCGGGAATTCGCCTCGCTGGCCTCTCGCTTTCGCATCTCGCCCCGCGAGGTGGCCGCGCAATGACGCCTTCCGCCCCTGTTCATCCTCTTCTCGAAGCGGGCCGCGCGCTCATCCTGATTCCTGCCCGCAACGAGGAGGAAGCCATCGGTGGCGTGGTGGACGAAGTCTACGCGTTATTCGGCAAAATCCCCGTGCTCGTCATCGATGACGGCTCGCACGACTCCACCGCAGCCATTGTGAAGGGCCGTGGCGCGCGCGTCTTGCGCCTGCCCCACCATCTCGGCCTCGGTGGCGCCCTCCAGGCCGGCTACCGGCTGGCCTTTGAGCTCGGCTTCGAATACGTCGTCCGCATCGATGGCGACGGCCAGCACGATCCACGCTTCATCACCGACATGATCAATGCCGTTGCCCAGCCCGGTGTTCAGATGGTCATCGGTTCGCGTTTTGTCGCCTCCGACGACGGCTACACCAGCTTCCTGCGCGGCCTGGGTATCCGTCTCTTTCGCGCCTTCCTGCGGCCCATCTTAGGCAAACCTGTTCGCGACCCAACCTCGGGCTACGTCGCCGTCAACCGCGAAGCCCTCGAAGTGTTTAGCAAGAGCTTCCCCCTCGAATATCCCGAGATCGAAGCCCTCGTCGTGCTCCGCCGCCGCGCCTTCCACTTCATCGAAGTGCCCGTGTCCATTCGCCCCCGCAGGGCCGGCCGCAGCACCATCACCGCGTTGAAGTCCGTCTACTATCTCGTGCATGTCATGCTGGGCGTGCTGGTCAATATCCTCATCTTTGACCGCCGCCGCTGGAGGTAACCCTCGTGGACCGTCTCTTACTCCTCACCACCCTCATCGCCGCCGGGCTCATCGTCACCGTGCTGGTCAGCTTGCGGCGGGCGCATATCCGCGTCGAATACTCCGTCAGTTGGCTCATCGCCGCCGTCATCTTGCTCCTGCTCGCCCAACTGCCCGAGCCGCTGCGCTGGTTCGCTTCCTGGGCTGGAATCCAGGACCCGCCCACCGTCCTGCTCTTCCTCGTCGCCGGCGTCTTCCTCGTCGTGTTCTATCGCTTCTCGATCATCATTTCCCATCTCCGCGACGCCAATATCGCATTGGCGCAACGTGTCGCCATCCTGGAGTTCCGCTTGGAGAATGTCGAAGATGGCCGCCTCTAAACGGCAGCGCGCCAAGCCTGACGCCGCGTTGGCGCAGCCCGAAACCCGCGCCGGATGGAGCCTCTGGCGAATTGCCGCCGCGCTCCTCGCCAGCCTCATCCTCGTGTTCGAGATCTACGGTCCCGCCCTCAGCGGGCCGTTCCTCCTCGACGACGGTTACCAGTTCTTCGGCCGCCCCGACGTGGCCTACATGAACCTCAGCCATTGGCTGAACAACGTGCGGCCCCTGCTCAACCTGAGCTTCTACATCAACTACCAGTTGTCCGGGACGAATACCACCTCCTACCACGTCGTGAACGTCGCTCTGCATTGGGTCAACGCCGTGCTCTGCTTCTTCATCCTGCGCCGGCTGTTGCGCGCGGTTGCGCCGGATGCCGCGCCCGGTTGGCGCGCCGATCTGGCCCCGCTGGCCGCCGCCGCACTCTTCCTGCTCCACCCCGTGCAGACCGAATCCGTGGCCTACATCTCCAGCCGTTCCGAACTGCTCAGCGTGATGCCTGCCTACGCCGCTCTGCTGCTCTTCTTGACGCGTCCTCAGGCCGCTATCGGTTGGGCTCGCGCCGCCGCCGTCATCATGCTCTTCGGCACGGCCGTGCTTTCCAAGGAACACGCCGCCGCGTTGCCCGCCGTGCTCATCCTGGCTGACCTCTTCTTCCACCCCGACGGCCCGCTTCGCGGCATCAAGGCCAATTGGAGACTCTACGCTCCCCTTGCCGCCGCCGCCGCGCTTGGCCTCAGCTTCGTCTGGAAGACGCTCAGCGGCACCACCAGCGCCGGCTTCCGGCTGGCCGGGCTCGCCTGGTACGAGTACTTCTTCACGCAGTGGCGCATGTTCTGGAACTACCTCCGGCTCACTGTGCTGCCCTTCGGCCTCAATGCCGATCCCGACATCGCCCTCTCCCGCACTGTTTTCGACCACGGCGCCATCCTCGGCGGCGTCGCCATCGTGATGTTGCTTGCCGCCGCCTTCGTTTTCCGCCGCCGCTTTCCGCTCGCGGCCTTCGGCATCTTCACGTTCGTTGTGCTGCTTGCCCCTACCTCGTCGGTGGTTCCTATCCGTGATCTGTTCGCCGAGCGCCGCCTCTACCTGCCGATGATCGGCCTGCTCTGCATTGTCCTGGAAGGGGTGCGGCGCCTGAATCCGCGCCAAACCGGCACGCTGGCCGCCGCCGCCGCGGTATTGCTCGGAGCGTCCTACCTCACCTGGCAGCGCGCGCATGTGTGGGCAGGCGCGATTCCGCTGTGGTCCGATACCGTGACGAAGTCGCCCAATAAGTACCGCCCGCGCTTTCAATACGCCTTCGCCCTCTACCAGGACCACCGCTGTTCCGAGGCCGCCGGGCAGTATGAGAAAACCGCCGCGCTCGAAACCCTGCCCGGCGAGCAACTCTATGTCGACTGGGCCCTCGCGCTCGATTGCGCCGGCCGGCTCGAGGAAGCCGCTGCCAAGCTGGAACAAGCCTCACGTGCCATCCCCTCCGTGCTGGTCTACGTGAACCTCGCCATGATCTACGGCAAGTCCGGCCGCGATGAACAGGCCCTGGCCGCGCTCGACAAGGCTGAACAGTTAAGTCCCCGGTTCGCCCAGGTGCATGCCTTTCGCGGCAACATCTACTTCTCTCAGCAGAAACCCGAAGCGGCCGCCGCCTCATACCGCAAGGCGCTCCGCTTCGACCCTGCCAACCAGGCGGCCCTGCACGGGCTTCGCGCGCTCGGTGCGCAATAGGCTCGCATGAGGACGGGTTGAGCGTGAAAATCGGAGTCAACGCTCTCTATTTACTGCCGGGCCAGGTGGGCGGCACGGAGATCTACCTGCGCAACCTGCTGGCCGCCATGGCGCGCATCGAGCATCCGCACGAAGTGCTCACCTTCATCAACGACGAGACGCTCAGTGCACCGTTGCCGGGCGAATGTGTCCGCCTCGGCGTGCGTGCCGCCAGCCGCCCCGTCCGAATCCTCTGCGAGCAGGTCACGCTCCCCGTTGCCTGTTCTCGCCACGGCATCGACGTGTTGCTCAATCCTGGCTTCACCGCGCCCCTGCTCGCGCCCTGCCCCGCTGTCACTGTCTTCCATGATCTGCAGCACAAGCGGTTGCCGCGGCACTTCCGTTGGTGGGATCTTCCTTTTTGGCGTCTGCTGCTGTTTCAAGCCGCCGTCTCCTCCACACGCCTCATCGCCGTCAGCCACAACACCAAGCGCGACCTGCTCCACTACTATCCGCTGCGGCCCGATGTGATCGACGTCGTGCATCACGGTGTCGACCCGGCGTTCTTCTCCCTTCCCCGTGCGCCGCGGAACATCCTGCTGTGCGTCTCCACCCTGCACCCGCACAAGAACGTGGAGCGGCTTGTGCGCGTCTTCGGCACACTGCACGAGCGTCATCCCGGACTCAAGCTCGTGCTGGCCGGCATTCGCGGCTTCGCGACCGGCCGAATTGAGCAAGCGATCAAGGAGACCGGCGCTTCCAGCGCCGTCGAAATCACCGGCTGGCTGCAACTCGACGCCCTCCGCGCCCTCTACAGCCGCGCGCGCGCTTTCGTCTACCCGTCCACATTTGAAGGGTTTGGCATGCCCGTGCTTGAAGCGATGGCGGCCGGCGTTCCCACCGTATGCTCCGATATCCCGCCGCTGCGGGAAGTGGCGGGCGACACCGCCTTGCTGTTTGATCCCCATGACGACACGTCGTTGCTTGCGGCGCTGGAACGGGTCATCGCCGCACCGCCCCACACCGCGCCCGCGATCGAGCGTGCCCGTTCGTTTACCTGGGAAGCCGCCGCTCGCGCCACGCTCGCCGCCTGTGAATCCGCCGCTGCCCCTACCGCGCCTCGGCCGTCAGGAACTCACTGACCGCCAACGCCCGCCGCGTGAATCGCGCCAGCCGGATCGCTCCCTTGAAGTAATCCACCCGGTTGATGCGCGTGCCCGCCGAGGTGTGCCCGGCGCCCTGCGGCGCAAGCTTCACCTCGGCCTCACCCTGCAATTCGCCATTCACAAAATGCCGGAACAGGCGGCCGTCATAGACCATGGCCGCGTGATACCACCGGTCGAGCGTGTGCCGCTTCGCAGGGTCGATCAGCGGCTTGGATCCGGTGGCCGAACTGGCGAAGCTGTCCAGATACCACTCCCCGCCCACAAGCCTCGTCTCAAACAGCAACCGTGTCTGTGCCCCGCGCTCCTGCAAGTGAAAGAACCGCTGCTCGCGCTTGCCCCCGCTGTCAGGCCGGAACACAACCTCCCAGGTGAACACACTCGCGCCCGCCAGCGGATGGACTTCGAGGAACAGCGCGTCGTCCACGCCATCAAACTCAACCGCTTTGCCCGCTGTCGTTTCGATGACGTGAGGCTCGCCTTCGACCTTGGTCAGGTGGCCTCCAATCGAATCGAGCCGGTCAAAGCGCCACACCTCCGCATCGGAGCCCTGCCCTCGCAGCAGCGCCACGGGAGCGGCCAGGATCGTTCTTCGCAGCATCGGCCGCCTATCCTATCGCAGCAGGTCCTCGAGTTGGATCTTCGCGTCGGTCTTGTCGTCGCGGTACTTCACAATCACAGGCGTGTAGAGCGACACGCCCCAGTCCTTGCCCGGGCCCCTCGTCACCGCTCGCGAACCCGCCACCACAACCGCATCGGAAGGAATTACCAGTGGCTGCTCGTCGGTCGCTGAATATACGGCGCCCTTGACCAGATCGTACACCGGAGTCGAGCGATTCAGGATGACACCAGTGCCCAGCACGGCGCGCCGCTTCACCACGGTACCCTCATACACGCCCGTGTTGCCGCCCACCAGTACATCGTCTTCAATGATCACCGGTAGCGCGCCCACCGGCTCCAGCACGCCGCCGATCTGAGCCGCCGCCGAGAGATGGCAGTTCTTGCCGATCTGCGCGCAACTTCCCACCAGGGCGTGCGAGTCCACCATCGTCCCCGTGTCCACATAAGCGCCGACGTTGATGTACATCGGCGGCATACACGTCACGCCGCGCGCGATGTAACAGCCGTCGCGAATGCTCGAACCGCCGGGCACAATGCGTACACCCGAATCCGCTGCCATACGCCGCACCGGGTAGGTGGCCTTGTCGAAAAGCGGCTGCCGCGCCGCGTCAATTGACATGTCCACAATCTGCCCCATGCGGAACCCGAGCAGAATGCCCTTCTTCACCCACGCGTTCACGCGCCACCCGGTGGCCTCGACCGCATCAGGCTCCGCCGAGCGGATCTCGCCCGCATTCAGCGCCGCCTTGAACTCACCGAACAGCTGGAAATGCTCCTGCGTATACTCGGCGGGCTTTCCGTCAAACAGGTTCTCGATCTCAGTTCGCAGCATGAGCCGTTTGTCCCATCAACAATCCGAGCGCTTCCAGCACTCCATCAATCTTCTTGCGCGACGCTTCGGCGGGCTCCACCAGCGGCAGCCGCCAAACCGGCTCAAGCAACCCCATGCGCGCCATCGCGTATTTCACCGGGCCGGGATTCGACTCCACGAAGTTCACATCCAGCAACGGCAGGATCTTCTGCTGAATCGCCCGCGCTCCGGCGAAATCCCCCCTCAGACAGCATGCCGCCAACTGCGACATCTCCGCCGGAATCTCATTCGACGCCACGCTGATGATGCCCTTGCCCCCCAACGCCGCCAGCGGAATCGTGATCGAGTCGTCGCCCGACAGCACCGTGAACGACGCCGGTACCTGGTGCACCACTTGCGCCATCTGCCCGATGTTGCCCGATGCCTCCTTGACGCCGACGATGTTCGCGATGGCCGACAACCGCCGCAGCGTCGCCGGTTCCACATTCACACCCGTGCGCCCTTGCACGCTATACACAACAATCGGCAGCTTCACCGCCGAGGCGATCGCCTTGTAGTGCTGGTACAGACCCTCCTGCGTCGGCTTGTTGTAGTAGGGCGTCACTGAGAGCAACCCGTCGGCGCCCATCGCCTCCAGTTCCTTCGCCAGCGCGATCACCTCAGCGGTGTTGTATCCGCCCGCGCCCGCCATCACCGGGACCTTCCCCTTGGCTTCTTCGAGCGTGATCTCCACCACACGCAGGTGTTCGGCGTGTGAGAGCGTTGGCGATTCCCCCGTCGTGCCGCATGGCACCAGGAAGTGAATCCCTGCCTCGATCTGCCGCCGCACGAGCTTGCGTAGCGTGGCCTCATCCAGCGAGCCATCGCCGTTGAATGGAGTCACGAGCGCCGTTCCGCATCCAGTAAACATGTTCCACCTCCGTGCCCGTGCGACGGCATCAAGCCGTGCCGAACAACACCTCGCGAAATTCGTAGAATCCCTGCTTGCCCACCACCCAGCGCGCCGCCTGCAGCGCCCCACGCGCGAATCCCTCGCGGCTGCGCGCCGCATGCCGCAGCGTAATCGTGTCGGCCGCCGAATCGAAGCCAATCTCGTGCGTGCCCGGATGGGCCCCGGCGCGGCTTGCCGATTGATCGATCCTACGCTCGTATCCCGCCTTGCGCATCGCCTCCACCAGCGTCAACAGCGTACCGCTCGGGGCGTCCTTCTTGGCCGAGTGATGAATCTCCCACGCCCAAGCCTCGTAGCCGCTCTGCGCCGCCATCAGCCGCGCCGTCTCCGCCGCTACACGCTCGAAGACATTGACGCCCACCGAGAAATTCGAGGCGTAGACGAATCCCGTGCCTGCAGCCGCCACGGCGGCGCGCGCACGTTCCAGATGCGCCCCCCAGCCCGTCGTGCCCACCACCGTGTTCACACCCAGCGCGGCCAGCTTCTCGATATTGCCGATGGCCGCTTCCGGCAGCGTGAATTCGATGGCCACATCCACGCCCGCGAAGTTCTCCTTCGTCATGGCTGAGCCGCCGGCGTTGTTGAACTCATCCAGCCGCAACACCACCTCGAAGCCATACTCGGCCGCCAGCGAGTCCATCATCTTGCCCATCTTGCCGTAGCCCACGAAGGCCAGCTTCATGCGGCCACCTCAAACACCCGCGGATCAAGCTCCGTGAAGAACTCGGCGTGCAACAGCCCTACCGCCTTCACCACATCGCCGTCGGCAAGCACGAAGCTCAAGTTCAACATCGAGGCCCCCTGCGAAATCATCCGTACGTTGATCCCGTTCAACGCGTGAAAGGCCCGGCCGGCGATACCCTTGCGCTCGCCCAGGCCGTCGCCCACCAGCGCCACCAGCGCGCGCCCGGTCTCCACGTGGACCTCGGCGAATGCCTGCAACTCCTCGACAATGCCCTCGATCCGCGCCGTGTTGTCCACCGTCAGCGAGACGCTCACTTCGCTCGTCGTCACCATATCCACCGGAGTCTCGTGGCGGTCAAACACCTCGAAGATACGACGCAGAAATCCATGCGCCATCAGCATTCGCGTCGACTTGATGCTCACCGCCGTAATGTCGCGCTTGCAGGCGATCGACTTGATCGGATTCTCCGACGGCACGCCCTCGGACACAATCCGCGTCCCCTCAACATCGGGCCGCCGCGAATTCAGGATGAGCACCGGAATCTCTTTTTCCACCGCCGGCAGCACCGTGCTCGGATGCAGCACCTTGGCGCCGAAGTAAGCCAGCTCGGCCGCTTCGGCAAACGAGATCACGCGCACACGGCGCCCGCCCGCGAGCACACGCGGATCGCAGGTCAGCATGCCATCCACATCGGTCCAGATCTGAATCTCCTCGGCGCCGATGCCCGCGCCGACGATGGCCGCCGAGAAGTCCGATCCCCCGCGGCCGAGCGTTGATGTCACGCCCGCTTTGGTCGAACCAATGAAGCCGCCCATCACCACCACGGCCCGCGCCGCCAGTTGCGGCACGCTCGCCGCCAGACGCTCGTAGGTCTCCGCGTAGAGCGGTGCGGCCTGCGAGTGCCGGTCGTCGGTGATGATCAACTCCCGCGCGTCCACATGCACCGCCGCGATGCCGCGCCGCGAAAACGCCGCTGCTACGGCCAGGCTCGACACGCGTTCCCCGTAGCTTGAAATGGCATCAATGGAGCGCGGCGTCAGCTCGCCCAACACCGACATGCCGCGCAGCAGTTCGGCCAGCTCCGCGAAGTGCGCATCCACCTCGCCTTTCACCTCCGGCGCCTCGGCATGGTGAAAGGCGCGCAACTCGGCGAGCTTGCCCAGCGCTTTCTCGCGTTCCCCGGCCACGGCCAGGTGCGCACACTCCAACAGCCGGTTCGTAGTCTTGCCCATGGCAGACACCACCACCACCGGCTTGCGCTCCAGGCGCGCCCCCACGATCGAAACAACACGGTCGATCGCGGCGGCGGACTCCACCGAGCTGCCGCCGAACTTCATCACAATCATTGCCGTAACTCCGCTGCCTACACCAGACCTTGGGCCTTCATCAACTCCGCGTTCAACACCGAAGCCCCGGCCGCCCCGCGCACCGTGTTGTGGCCCAAGCAGAGGAACTTCCAATCGAACACCGGACACGGTCGCAGCCGCCCGACGAACACCGCCATGCCGTTTTCCCGCTCCACGTCGCGGCGCGGTTGCGGACGGTCCTGCTGTGGCAGGTAAATCACAGGCCGCGGCGGCGCGCTCGGCAGCTTCAATTGCTGCGGCAGCGCCGTGAACGACTCAATCGCCGCCCGCACCTCATCCGCGCTGGGCTTCGACGAAAGCTCCACCGACACCGAAACCAGGTGCCCGTCCACCACCGGAACGCGATTGCACGTGGCGCTCAGCTTCATCGGATGGTTTGTGAAGCCCGCGCCGTCACAGCCGCCCATGATCTTGTGCGTCTCCATCTCCATCTTTTCTTCTTCGCTGCCGATGTAGGGGATCACGTTGGCCGTAATGTCCATCGAGGCCACGCCCGGATAGCCCGCGCCCGAGATCGCCTGCATCGTCGTAATCACCGACCGCGTGATGCCAAACTGCTGGAACGGCGCCAGCGCCATCGTGAGCACAATCGTCGAGCAGTTCGGATTGGTCACAATCTGCCCGCTCCACCCACGGTTCTTTTTCTGCACAGGCAGAATGCTCAGGTGGCTGGCATTGATCTCCGGCACCAGCAGCGGCACATCCACTTCCATGCGGTGGTTGCGCGAATTGGAAAGCACGGTATGCCCGTTCTTGGCGAAATCCTGCTCAATCTCCGTGGCCACGCTCGCGTCCATCGCCGAAAAGACAATCTGCGGCGCGCCGGCCGGCTTACATTCGGCCACAGTGAGGTTGGCCACATCGTCGGGCATCGCGCCCGCCAATCGCCAACTGGTGGCCTCGTTATACTTCTTGCCCGCCGAGCGGTCGCTTGCCCCCACAAAGGTGATCTGAAACCACGGGTGGTTCGACAGGAACTTCACGAAATGCTGGCCCACCATGCCGGTGGCGCCTAGGACTCCAACAGGGATGCGTTGACTCACGCTGACAACAACCTCCTTACCATCAATGCGTATAAATCCACGGCCGCTTCCAACTCCCGCTTCGGCACGCGCTCTTCGCTCGTGTGAGCGACATGAATCGTGCCCGGGCCTAGCAGCAGCGGCCTGCCCCACGCCCCGCCAAAGGCGGGAATATCGGTGGTGTAGCTCACCACGGTCGTCTCAATGCCCTCCACGGCTTCCATGTGAATCGCCGGCAGGCAGAGAACTTCAACGGCTTCGGCGCGGCCTTCGCAGGCCTTCTGCACCGCGGCTTTGGTCGCCTCGCCATCGTCCACCAGGCGAATCAGAATCTCCGCCTTGGCGAAATCGGAAATGACGTTCGGCGCGCGGCCGCCTTGAATAATCCCAATGTTCAGCGTGCTCGGCCCGAGCACCTTGTCGGTGGGCAGCGCAATCCGGCGAATCGCCTCCAGCGCGTCCAGCAGTTTGTCGATGGCCGATTCGCCCAACTCCGGGTACGCCGAATGCGCCATGCGCCCGCGCGCCGTCACCTCATAGCGCAGTGCGCCCTTGCTGCCCAGCGCCAGCTTGCACTCGGTCGGCTCGCCGTTGATCAGATACTGCGAACCGCGCGGCATCTTGGCCATGTGGTAGGCCCCCGCGCTATTGCGTTCCTCGCCCACCACAAACAATAGCGCCAGACCGCGCCCACCCTCGCTGAGCACTCGCTCAGCCGCATGCAGCATGGAGGCGATGATGCCCTTCACATCGCATGCCCCGCGGCCCCAGATGAACTCCTCATCCTCGCGCGAGGGAATGAACGGCGGAACCGTGTCCAGGTGCGTCGATAGCGTCACCTTCGGCTCGCCGAAACAGGCCAGCACGTTGTACCGGTTCGGCTGCACCTCGATCCGTTCCACCGTACCGTCAAAGCGGCCCGCCAGCTCAGCCAGGTAGTTGTGCACGAAATGGCCGACGGCCAGTTCATTGCCCGTGATCGATTCAATGTCGATGAGAGTTCGCGTCAGTTCGAACAGATGCATAATCACTCGCACCCGGCGAACCGCGGAAAAAAGGCAGGAAGAGAGGGAAGGGTATTCGGCTCTCCTCGGATAGCGCTCCATCCATACGCGGATGACAGTGGGCAGGATTTAGCCTGGCCCTCCAACCGCCCGCGCTGGCCCACGCTGGCGATTTCGGCGAGCCCAACTGCCTGCCCCGTTCCCCCACCGTCCGTTTGGCCTCGGAACCACTCGGCGGGCTACTAATGGCGCTCGCTCCTCTACCGGGAACTCTTAGCGTAGCCGAGGGGGCGCCGCGCCGTCAATGGCCGCCGCCCCTCGCGCCTATTCCTTGGGCAGTGTGCCGGCCAGGAAGAACACCGTAAACTCCGGCGCTCCCCCACGCCGCGAAAGCGGATTGGCTCGCGCAATGCGGAACGCCACCGGGTCGCCCGGTTTGAGCGTGCCCTGGATCTTGCGGATGTCCTCCACGCTCGCCACCGGCTTGCGGTTGATGGAGAGAATCGTGTCGCCCACCTGCACGCCGATCTCCTCGGCGAAGCTGCCGTCGATCACCTGCGTCACGCGCACGCCGGCGCCGTCGCTGTCCTTGATCTGCTCGCGCTCAGAGGGCGTCAGGCCCTTCACATACAGGCCGAACTTGGCCTCGGCCGGCTCGCCCGGCCCCTCTTCCACCGGCGGACGGTTACGCGCAAAGCGCGGATCGTCCTTGAACACCTCGGCCCGGTCGCGCACCGTAATCGGCAGGTCCATCTTCTTGCCCTTCCGGTCCAGCGTCACCGTGATGTTCTCGCCAATCGGCGTATCGGCGACGCGGGCCACAAGGTCCTCGCCGTCCTTCACGCTCTTGCCATTCATCGCAATGATGATGTCCTCGGGCTTCACACCGGCTTTATCCGCCGGACCGTCCTTGGTCACCTGCTCGACGATCACGCCGTTGCTCACGCCCAATGCCTTGAGCAACTCCGGCCGTTCCTGCCCGCGCGTCCACGAGATGCCGATTGAACCGCGCGTCACCCGCCCATAGCGCGTCAACTGGTTGTACACCTTCACCGCCATGTTCACAGGCAGCGCGAAGCCGATGCCCTGGTTGCCGCCGCTGCGCGTGGCGATGGCCGTATTCACGCCGATCACCTCGCCGCGGATGTTCAGCAGCGGACCTCCCGAGTTGCCCGGGTTGATCGCCGCGTCGGTCTGAATGAATTTCTGGAATTGCTGCGCTACGTCGCGCCCCTGCGCGCTTACGATGCCCACCGTTACGCTTGCCTCCAGGCCGAACGGCGAACCAATCGCGATGGCCCAATCGCCCACCTGCACGGCGTCCGAGTTGCCCACCGGCACATACGGCAGCGTGCGGGGGGCCTCGATTTTGATCACGGCCAGGTCCGTCTCCACGTCAAAGCCGATCAGCTTGGCCCTGTGCTCCGCCGGATCGCCATGCAACTTCACCTTGATCGTCGTCGCGTCGTCCACCACGTGGTGATTCGTCACGATATAGCCTTTCGGGTCGACGATGAAGCCCGACCCCTCACCGCCTCCGCGCGGTTGCGGCGACGGCGACTCACCCAGCGGCCCCTGGCGGAAGAAGCGGCGGAACAGGTCCATCCCCTCTTCATCCTCTTCGCCTTCCTGGCTCTGCGGCGGGCGAACGCGCTGGCGCGTCGTCTCCTGCTTCGGCTTGTACTCGGTGGAGATATTCACCACCGCCGGCTCCACCTTGTTCACGATCGCCGTGAACTCGTTCTGCAGTTTGACGGGTGAAGGAATCTTCAACGGCGTTGCGTCCGTCACCGGCTTGTCCGACCCTTTGTCGGCTCGCACCTCAGTGTGAATCAAGGTGCCGATCAAAATGCCGACGGCCAGGGTGCCCAGAATGAGGGCCAGTGACAGAATTTTCGGTTCGCGAACTTTTTGCTTCCAGTTCATGGGATCGTCCAGCCTCCCCTTGAGGCTTCTTTCTTCAATTATAGGGTCCGTCGCCGCCGCCGCGGATCCCCCTAGCATTCCTCGCCCGGTAACGGCCGCCGCGAAGCCGGTTTCCACTCCACAATACCGACTCCGGCAAGAATCAGTACCGCCCCGCCGGCCGCGGCAAGGCCCAGCCGTTCACCCAACACTCCATATGACGTAAGCCACGCCGAAACGGGTTCAAGGGCAAATATCAGCGCCACCCGCGTCGGCGTCGTGTGCTGTTGCGCCCACGCCATCACGGTAAACGCCAGCGCCGTGCAAAGCAACCCGGTCACCACCACACCCGTCCACACCCACGCCGTAGGCCGCAACACCCACGGCTCCAGGCCCATTCCCGCCGCCGCTCCGCACAGCACGGCCACGACGGCCACCTGCACGCCGCTTAAGGCGGCAAACAGACCCTTCTGGCGCACAAAATGCCCCACCGCCAGCACATGCACGGCAAACAACAGAGCACAGCCGATCGTCAGCAGGTCGCCGCCATTCCAATGGCCCCATGCCTGGCCGGGTACGCTCAACGTCATCAGCGCGGTTCCGGCCAGCGCCAGCCCAACACCCAACGCCTCGGTCCACCGCGGCAAGCTGCCGGTGAACGCCGCCAGCAGCGCCGGCACGAACACCACGTTCAGCGCCGTCAGAAAGCCCGATCGCGCCGGCGTTGTGTATTGCTGCCCGTAGGTCTGCAGCAGATAGGCCCCGGTCAGCAGCGCCCCGCACACCAGCCCGCCCCGCACCCCCCTCCGCTGCGCCCCCCAATCGAGCGCTACCTCGCGCCGGTACAGCGCAAGCAAGACCGCCCCGGCCAAGGCAAAACGCAGCGCCAGGAACACCAGCACACTCACATCATTCAGCGCCTGCTTGATCAGGGTGAACGACGAACCCCAAATCAGCGTCACCACCGCCAGCGTCAGTTCCGCCCGGCCCGCCTCGCCGCCGCGCATGGCCCTAACGCAGCCCTGCGAGCAGCCGCGCGTCCAGATCGCCCAACAGCAACAGCAACAGAAGCATCACACGCCGTAGACCTGTTTCGCGTCCCTCGGCGTGAAACCACTCGGCCGGTGTATGCGCCCCGCCGCCGTGGCCTCCCGCTCCGATCGAAACCGCCGGAATCCCCAGCGAAAGCGGAATGTTGGCGTCCGTCGACGCGCAGTCCATCTGGGCGCGGATGTTGTGCAGCCGGTCCACTGCCAGCAGATGATCCAACAGCGGCGCACCCACCGCCAGCCGGCCGCCCGGCCGCGACCCGATCTCCCTCACCTTCGCCGTCACCCGCGCCGCCCCCGAACCGTTGCGCTCCACCGTCACCGCCGCGTTCTCCGCCTCCAACGCCCGCTCAATCGACTGCGTCATCAACGCCGCCATCTCGTCAATGCGCGCCGTGCTCTCACTTCTCAAATCGAGCTTCGCCTTGGCCAGCACCGGAATCGAGTTGATCGACGTGCCGCCCTCAATCAGTCCGAAATTCCAGCTCGTCCGCGGCCCCTCGCTTTTCACCCCCGCCAGCCGCGAGGCATGATCGCAGAAATCCGTGATCGCCCGGCCCAGCGCATGAACCGGATTCCCCGTTCCGAAATCACTCCAGGAATGCCCGCCCGGACCGCTGATGCTGATCTCAAACCGCCGGCTCGCCAGCGCCGCCGTCGTAATGTGATCCGTCGAGGGCCCGTCCAGCACCACAAACGCCGCCGCCCGCCCGCCAATCCCCGATGTCCGGCACAGGAACCGCATTCCGCTCAGGTTGCCCTCCCCCTCCTCGCCCACATTGGCCGCCAGCAACAGCGGCAGCGCCGCCCCGCGCAGCGTTGGCGACTCCTCCACGGCCCGCGCAATCGCCAGCAACCCGGCAAGCCCGGCGCCATTGTCCGCCACGCCCGGCCCGAACAACCGCCCGTCCCGCGTGGCCTCAATCTCATCCTCCGACCGCGGCGCCAGCACCGTGTCCAGATGCGCCGTCACCACCACCGCCGGACCCTTCTCCACTACCGCCTTCGGCCCCGGCCGGTTGGCCACCACGTTGCCCGCGCGGTCCAACTTCGCCTCCCAGCCCCAACGCCTCAACTCGGCGGCCACCCACTCAGCGCGATTCTGTTCCTGAAACGTCGGCGCCGCGATGCGGCACACCTCCGCATGCTTCTCATTGATCCAACGCTTCTCGCGCGCAAACCACTCCAACACCATGCGCACCTCGGGCAACGCCGCCAGCGCGGCGGCAGTGATCGTGGTGACAGGGGCTGAACCCCGCCCCGCTAAGGCGCCCGACATGAATCCTCAGTGTACCCCGCGCCCGTTGCTTCTCCCCGTGCTCCCACCCCTCCCCTCCCCCTCATCACCGGGCATCTGAGCCGCCTACCCGCCGCATCCTCTCCACGCCGCCGTGAACCGGACGAGAATTGTCCGGGATCTCGGCGATATACTAAGCTTCAGAAAGAGAGATCTATGAAACCGTACGTGAAGTTTGGTTTGCTCACGGCTGTCATCATCGGTACACTCGCTTGGCTCGCGGTCGGCGGCATCAGCGAGACCAAGTCCTATTACAAAGAAGTCGCCGAATTGAAAAAAATGGGCGACGACGTCTACACCAAGCGTCTTCGCGTTGCCGGCGATGTCGCCGAAGGCTCCGTCCAACGCAGCGGCAGCGAAGTCCGCTTCCTGTTGAAACAAAACGACCTCACGATCCCCGTCTTGTACGATTCCATGGACCCTCTCCCCGATACCTTCAAGGGCGGCGCGCAGGCCGTGGCCCACGGCAAGATGGGCCGCGACGGCGTCTTTCACGCCAACAAAATCGACGCCAAGTGCGCCTCCAAGTACGAAGCCAAACCGGGCCAGAAATATCAACCCCCCGGCCAAACGGCTCCGCCCGCAAGCGACACAAAGGCATCTTTTTAGTGGGCCGCTGAAGGAGCAGCCAATACACACATGGAAAATCTGGGCGCACTATCCCTCATCCTGGCGTTTTGTTTCTCCATTTACGCCATCTTCGGATCCGTGGTGGGGAAGTGGAAACAACGCCCCTTCCTCGTGAAATCGGCTGAACGTGCCGTCATCGCCCAGTGGGCACTCCAGACGCTTGCTTCGGGCTTCCTCGTCTACGCCCTGATGACGCACGACTTCCGCCTCTCCTACGTCGCCTCGCATGTCAACACGGCCATGCCCACGCTCTACAAATTCACGGCGTGGTGGGGCGGCCAGGAGGGCTCGCTCCTGCTCTGGTCCTGGATTCTCTCCTGCTACTCCGCCCTCGTCGTCTGGCAGAACCGCAAAAAATTCCGCGAAATGATGCCCTGGGTCACGGCCACCCTGATGGTCACCCAGGCCTTCTTCCTGCTCCTGATCGTCTACCCCCTCTCGCCTTTTGAAGTGCTCGCCGTGGGCAAGGAAATCCGCGCCGTCCCCGACGGCAACGGGCTCAACCCATTGCTGCAGTACTGGTCCATGGCCATCCACCCGCCCACGCTCTACCTCGGCTACGTCGGCTTCATCGTCCCGTTCGCCTTCGCCATGGGCTCGCTCATCACCAAACAGCCCGGCGACGCCTGGATTCACACCACCCGCCGCTGGACCCTCGTCACCTGGCTCTTCCAGAGCATGGGCATCCTGCTCGGCGCCGGCTGGGCCTACGCCGTTCTCGGCTGGGGCGGCTACTGGGGCTGGGATCCGGTGGAGAACGCCTCGCTCCTGCCCTGGATCACCGCCACAGCCTTCCTCCACTCCGTCATGATGCAGGAGAAGAAGGGCATGATGAAGGTCTGGAACATGGTGCTCGTCAGCGCCACGTTCTTCCTCTGCATCTTCGGCACCTTCCTCACCCGGTCCGGGGTCGTCAGCTCCGTCCACGCATTCGCGCAATCGCCTATCGGCCCCTACTTCGCCACTTTCCTCTCCATCCACATCGCGGCCACCACCTGGCTCATCCTCGACCGCCTCGGCTACCTCAAAAGCGAAGCCCACCTGGAAAGTGTCCTCTCCCGCGAGTCCAGCTTCCTGTTTAACAACCTCATCCTGCTTGCCTCCTGCTTCTCGATTCTCTGGGGCACCATGTTCCCCGTCATCAGCGAAGCGGTCACCGGCGAAAAGATCAGCGTCGATGCGCCCTTCTTCAACCGCGTCAACGTCCCCATCGGCCTCTTCCTGCTCCTGCTCACCGGTGTCGGTCCTCTCATCGCCTGGCGCCGCAGTTCGTTTGAGAGCCTGAAGAAAGCCTTCCTCTGGCCCACCGTCGGCGGCGTTGTGCTCACCGGAGTCCTGTTCGGCTTCGGCATCCGCCACTTTTACGCGCTCATGTCGTTCGCCCTCTGCGCCTTCGTCCTCATCACCATCGCCATGGAGTTCGTTAAGGGCGCCCGCGCCATCGCCTCCAAAACCGGACAGAACCTCATCCTGGCCATGGTCGAACTCACCCACCGCAACACGCGACGCTATGGCGGCTACATCGTCCATGTCGCCATCGTCATGATGTTCATCGGCTTCACCGGCGCCGCCTTCAACAAGGAGCGCACCATCGAAGTCGGCATGGGCGACAAGTTCACCCTCGGCCGCTACGAACTCAAGGTCGCCTCCATCGAGGAGGGCCAGAACCCGAATTACAGTTGGGGCCACGCTGTCGTCGAGGTCTACCAGGGCGGGAAGATGATTGACACCCTCACCCCCGAACAGCGCCTCTACTCCGCCGGACAAGGGCAGCAAAGTTCGGTTGTCGATATTCGCCGCCGCTTGCACGAGGATCTCTATCTCAACTTCGCCGGCATGCAGAATGGCAAGGCCATCATCCAGGCCTACATCTTCCCGCTGGTTGGCTGGATCTGGCTCGGCTTTGCCGCCCTCATCTTCGGCACGCTCGTCTGCCTGGTGCCCTCCAAGATCAGGTACGAATTCGCCAAGACCAAGGTCATGGGCGTCGCCCCCGGCGTCTCCCAGCCCAAGGCGGTGACGGGTGACTAAGCGCGCCTCCCGCCTGGTTCTGCTCCTCATCACCAGCTACCTCTGTCTGGCCCAGGTCTCCAGTGACTTCATCCCCGCCGACGTCAAACGTGTCGGTAGCCGCCTGGCCTGCCTCTGCGGCGCCTGCAAGAACTCCGTCGGCGATTGCCCCATGATCGGCTGCCACTACGCGGCTCCAGCCCGCGACCGCATCGGCCTGATGCTCAAGGACGGCACCGCCGACGACGCCATCGTCAACATCTTCGTCAAGGAGCAGGGCATCAAGGCCCTTGTCGTTCCCCCCGCCGAAGGCTTCAACCTGCTCGCCTGGTGGATGCCCGTCGCCGCCGTCCTGTTCGGCCTCATGGCCATCTACATGTGGATCAGCCGCATGAAGCAACCCATGCCCGCCGCCCCGGCCATCGACCCCGCCGTACTCGAAAAGTATCGCGACTCCATCGATAAAAATCTCGCCAAGCTCGAATAAATGACCCTCACTGTCGCCGCCGTCGCCCTGGTTCTCGCCGCCATCGCCTATATCTTCCTCATTCGCCCCGCTGACCTTCCAGCCGGCGAAGGCGAATCCCCCCTCCACCACCTCGAGGAACGCAAAGCCCGCATCTATGAAAACCTGCGCGACCTCCAGTTCGAATTCCGCCTCGGCAAGCTGAGCGACGACGACTATCAGCGCACCAAGCTCGACCTGCAAAGGGAACTTGCCCAAACGCTCTCGGAAATCGAGCAGGCCCAGGGAGGCAACGCATGAAACTCACCCTCGCCGCCCTTCTCCTCGCCGCCGCTCTCCACGCCGCCGTCGACGGCACCGTCGTCAACGGCACCACCGGCAAACCGCAAGGCGGCGCCACCGTCACGCTCTTCAAACTCGACCAGAACGGACCCAACGCGGTCGAAACGAGCAAGGCCGGCCCCGACGGCTCTTTCAAGTTCGCCCAGGACACGCAAGGCCCCCACCTCCTCCAGGCCGTCCACGACGGCATGGTCTTCAACCGCATGCTGCCCCCCGGCCAACCCACCTCGGGCATCCCCATCTCCGTCTTCAACGCCTCGGCCGACCCCGGCAAAGCCAAGGTCACCACCCACATGATCCTGCTTGAGCCCAATGGCGCCGACCTCAGCGTCAACGAGAGCGTCATCTTCCAAAACGAGGGCACCACCGCCTACTACGACACCGCCCGCGGCACCCTCCGCCTGGCCATCCCCGAAGCCTCCGCCGGCAAAGTGCGCGTGATGGTGAGCGGCCCCAACTCCATGCCCATCGAGCGCGCCCTGGAAAAGACCAAGACCGCCGGCGTCTACACGGTCGACTTCCCGGTGAAGCCCGGCGAAACGCGCTTCGACCTCACCTACTCCATGCCCCTCGCCAGCCCCGGCAAGTTTGAAGGCAAGATCCTCCACGACGGCCCTGTCCGCGTCGTCGCCCCCCAGGGCGTCACCCTCACTGGCGACGTCAAGCAACTCGGCACCGAGCCGCAAACTCAGGCTGGCGTGTTCGAAGTTGCGGGCAAGACCTTCTCCATCGGCATTGAAGGCACAGGCTCGCTCCGCGCCGCCCAGGGCGCGGTGGAAAACGAAGAAGAGGAGGGCGGCGGCGGGCTCCAGCAGATACGCCCCCGCGTCTACCTCCGCTTCAAGGAAATCCTCGCCCTCTGCCTCGTCGCCCTCGCCGCCGGCTTCGTGCTCCTCTACCGCAAGGGAGCCGCCAAGGCATGAGCGAGGCCGCTCTCGACGTGCGAGCGGTGTGGAAATACTTCGGTGACTTTCCCGCCCTCCGCGCGGTGAACCTCAACGTCGCCCGCGGGGAATGCCTGGCCATGCTCGGCCGCAACGGGGCGGGGAAGACCACCCTTCTGAAAATCCTCGCCGGCCTCTCCGACATCTCCCAGGGCACCGTCAGCGTCTTCGGCTCGCAAGGCAACACCACCGACGCCCGCCGTAAAACCGGCGTCCTCGGCCACGGTATCGGCATCTACGACGAACTCACCGCCCGCGAAAACCTCGAGCTCTTCGGCAAAATCTATCAGCTCGACCGCCCCGCCCACGCCGCCATGGCCTGGCTCGAACGCGTCGACCTCAAACACGTCGCCGACGCCCGCGCCCGCGAATTCTCACGCGGCATGCGCCAGCGCCTCGCTGTCGCCCGCGCCTTTATCCACGAGCCGCTCCTCCTCCTGCTCGATGAACCCTTCACCGCCCTCGACGACCGCTCCATCGCCCTCCTCCAACGCCTGCTCGCCGAACGCCTCGCCGCCGGAGCCACCGTCGTCATGTCCACCCACCAGTTGCGCGAGGCCATGGAACTAGCCACCCACTGGGCGCTCCTGGTGCGCGGCAAACTCGTCCACAAGGGCGAACGCAGCCCCGAGATCATCAGCGACCCCACCTGGGTCTACCGCAACTACGGCGAGGACTCCTAGCATGGGCCACGTCTTCACCATCGCCTGGAAAGACCTCCGCAGCGAACTCCGCACCAAGGAGTCCATCAACGCCGCCGCCGCCTTCTCCATGGTCATCCTCGTCCTGTTCAGCTTCGTCCTCGACATCTCCGGCGACGCCCGCGATTTCGGCGGCGGCCTCCTCTGGCTCGTCTTCGCCTTCGCCGGCGCCCTCGTGTTGAACCGCAGCTTCGCCCGCGAACAATCCAACGACTGCCTCGACGCCCTCGTCGCCTCCCCCCTTCCCGGCTGGGCCCTCTTCCTCGGTAAGGCCATCGCCAATTTCGCCCTCCTCGGCATCGTCGAACTCGTCGCCCTCCCCGTCTTTGGCATCCTCTTCAACGCCAACTGGCTCCGCTTCCCCGCCTGGACCCTCCTCACCTGCGCCCTCGCCACCTGGGGCATGACCGTCATCGGCACCATGTTCAGCGCCCTCACCGTCAATCTCCGCCTGCGCGAACTCATGCTCCCCGTCCTCGTCTACCCCATGCTCATCCCCGTCCTCATGGCCGCCATGCAACTCACCACGGCCCTGCTGGTGGGCGAGGGCATCACCGCCGAAGACTGGATTTGGGTGAAGCTGCTCATCGGCTTTGATATCATCTTCACCTCGCTTTCCCTGGCCTTGATCGACTTCATCCTGGTCAGTTGACGGAGTTTCCGTATGAAGAACAAAATCCTCATGGCCGTCGCCCTCGCAAGCGGCCTCTACCTTGTGCGTAACCTTTACGTCATCCTGCTCCAACTCCCCGACGAAGCCGCCCAGGGCGCCATTTACCGCATCATGTACTTCCACGTGCCGGGCTGGATCACCTCCTTCTCGGCTTACTTCCTGGCCGGCCTGGCCAGCGTCTGGTATCTCATCAAGCGCGACCCCCGCGCCGACGAATATGCCGTCGCCCTCACCGAAGTCGGCACCATCTTCACCATGCTCGGCCTCGCCACCGGCATGGTCTGGGCGCGCATCATTTGGGGCGTCTGGTGGGTCTGGGATCCCCGCCTCACCTGGGCCTTCATCTGCTTCCTCATCTACGCCGGCTACCTCATGCTGCGCAAAACCATCGACGAGCCCGGCCAGCGCGGCCGCATCGCCGCCGTCGTCAGCATCTTCGCCTTCGTCAGCGTCATCATCACCTACAAGTCCATCGACTGGTGGCGCACCCAGCACCCCGGCGCCGTGCTCAGCTTCCGCGCCGGCGAACAGCGCATGGATCCCGCCATGGAAGGCATGCTCTTCCACAACTGGTTCGCCCTCACCGCCTTTGCCGGCGTCATCATGATGCTCCGCCTCGGCCAGGAGCGCATGCAGCGCGAACTCGACGCCCTCCGCCGATATACGCACAGTCTCTGAACCTCACCGGACCCCACCATGGACCAACGCAATTTTCTCTACATGTTTTATGGCTTCGCGGCCGCCTGGTTCCTTCTCGCCGCCTACCTGCTGACTTTGGTCTCCAGGGAGAGTAAACTTCGCAAGGAAGTCGACAACCTCAAGCGCATGCTCGAAGAACGGGAGAAAAAAGGATGAACCGCCGCTCGCTCATGAAACTGGCCTCGTCAGCCGGTTTCGCCACCCTCATGACCAAACGGGAAGCCGCCGCCCAGGAACAGGTGGCCCGCGCCACGCGCGCCATGCCCTCGCCCAAGATCAAAGACATTCAGGTAATCGCCACTGCGCCTACCGGCCTGCGCCTGATTGTCGTCAAGGTCATCACGGACCAGGACGGCCTCTACGGCTACGGCTGCGGCACCTACACCCAGCGCGCCGACCTCGTCGTCCCCGCCGTCGAAAAATACCTGAAGCCGCTTCTGGTCGGCCGCCCCGCCGATCGCATCGACGACACCTGGCAGATGTGCTACAACTCCAGCTACTGGCGCAACGGCCCCGTGCTCAACAACGCCATCTCCGGCGTCGACCAGGCCCTCTGGGACATCAAGGGCCGCCAGGCCGGCATGCCCGTCTACCAGTTGCTCGGCGGCAAGTGCCGTGAAGCGGCCGACGTCTACCGCCATGCTTCCGGCGGCGAAATCCAGCAGGTCATCGACAACGCCAAGCGCTACATCGAAACCGAAAAGGTGCGCCACATCCGCGTCCAGGTCGGCGTCCCAGGCATGGAAGGCTACGGCGGCCGTGGCGAAGGCAACCGCGCCGCCGCCCTGCACAACGACCCCGTCTACGAACCCGCCGTCTACATCCGCCGCGCCCTTAAGCTTTTCGAGGAATGCCGCAAGCAACTCGGCGACGAGATCGAACTCTGCCACGACGTCCACGAACGCGTCACACCCACCCAGGCGCTTCAATTCTGCAAGGACGTCGAGAAGTTCAAGCTCTACTTCTTCGAAGATCCCTTCTCGCCCGAAGACATCGGCTGGTTCCGCCTCACCCGCCAGCAGTGCGCCACCCCCATCGCCATGGGCGAGCTCTTCAACTCGCCGCATGAATGGTCGCCGCTCATCGCCGAACGGCTCATTGACTTTATTCGTGTTCACGTCTCCCAGGCCGGCGGCCTCACCCCCTGCCGCAAAATGGCCGCCATGGGCGAAGCCTTCGGCGTCAAAACCGCCTGGCACGGCCCCGGCGACGTCTCCCCCATCGGCCACGCCGCCAACGTTGCCCTCGACCTGGCCTGCTGGAACTTCGGCATCCAGGAATGGAGCGGCCTCGACAACCCGCGCCTCCAGGAAATCTTCACCGGCATGCCCACCTACAAGGAAGGCTACGCCTACGCCAACGAGGCCCCCGGCTGGGGCATCGAAGTGAACGAGGCCGCCGCCAAAAAGTATCCCTTCGGCGGCACCCAAACCACCTCGCGCGGAGGCGGCATGCCCTCTGGACGCCAGGCCCTCAACGGCGGCTGGGGCGTCGTCCGCCGCCGCGACGGCACGGTCATCAAGCAATAGTCATCCACCCGGGGCGCACGGGTGCCGAGCCCGCTGCGCCCCGCTTTACTGTTCATGGCTGACGACACCTCCGACCGCTACCGCCTCGACAGTCACAGCGAAGCAGACGGTTGGCGCGTGGAATACTGGCAGGGCTTCCGTGAATGGGGACTCGTCCGCCTCCTCCACGGCGAGGCTCGCCTCGACCTCTATGCCGAACTCCTTGGCTGGGGCGAAGGCCAGAAGATGTACCTCGGCATCGATCTCCCCTCAAGCGTCGAGTTCGGTGGAGCGGCCCTCACCGGAGAACAACTCCTGCCCCTGGCCGCCCGCACGCACCTCGGGCTCTGTCTTTGTGGTTTGCCCCACGCCATCACTGTTCACGCCCCCCACCAACCCTTGGACACCGCCGCCCGTCTCGCCGCGCTTGCGGAATTCAACGCGTGGATGTCGCGGCGCGGTTGGCGCGTCTCCGCCGATGAGCGCACGCTCCGCATCCAGCGCAATGGCTGGCGCCTCTTCTCTTCCTCGCCCTCGCATGCGGAGATCATCGAGCGCGGCGGCCGCGTCGCCGCCGCATGGAATGCCCACCTCACCACGCCCGGCAGCCGCGGCGCGCTCTACATCAGCGAAGGCTGCGACTATGCCGCCGCCGCTCAGCAACTCCGCTGGTAGCCCAGTCCACTCGCCGCCCTACCACCGCGGATAGCTGTTCCACTCCTTGATCAGCTTCACGTCGAACTTCGGCTTGCGGTCATACGTCATCAGCCCGTTGATCTCCTGCTCCACGTCGGTCAGCTGTGTGTAGCAGTACCCGGCGTTGAACGGCAGCTTCGACGCCGCTTCAAACAACTCGGCAATGCGCGCCTTCGCCGCCGCCTCGTTGCGCTCCACGCCTGAATACCCCCACGCCTCGGCCGAAGCCTCCATCCCTGGCGGCAGGTACGCCACGCCGCCAAACTCGCTCATCCAGTACGGCGTCCCGTTGTAGGCAA
Organism: Acidobacteriota bacterium; assembly: GCA_017304135.1. Classification (GTDB taxonomy): domain Bacteria; phylum Acidobacteriota; class Terriglobia; order Bryobacterales; family Bryobacteraceae; genus JAFLBB01. The sequence goes on from JAFLBB010000023.1 coordinate 47,553, forward strand.
AGCCGGGAATCATCGCCGGACGCCCGTTATCGGGAATCAGTGAACCCTTCGCCCGCGACACCTTGGCATACTTCTCCGTCATCAGCTTGCCCGTCCGCGCATAGTCGTGCAGCGACGTCAGGTCCGTGTGGTCGGTGTGCTCCCAGCCGTCGTTATCGATCACCGGCCGCGTCGCATCGAGCGACTTCGTCAGTGCATACAGCGAAATCAAATGCTGCTGCTGCCGTGGGTCCTCCAGGTTCTGCACACCCCAGCTCTCGTTGATCGGAATCCACATAATCAGCGACGGATGGTTGTAATCGCGCTCCACCGCCTCGATCCATTCCTTCGTGAACCGCGCCGCGTACACCTCGTCGTACTTCACCGCGTTGGCCATCTCGCCCGTCACCAGCAGGCCCAGCTTGTCGGCCCAATAGTGGAACCGCGGATCCTCAATCTTCTGGTGCTTGCGCGCCCCGTTGAAGCCCATCTCCTTCATCATCCGGATGTCGTATTGGATCGCCTCATCGGTTGGCGGCGTGAGAATCCCATCCGGCCAGTAGCCCTGGTCCAGCACCGTGCGCAGAAACAGCGGCCGCCGGTTCAGCAACAGCGTGTCGCTGCCCATCGCCACCGTGCGGAAGCCGAAGTACGACTTCACGCGATCAATCACCTGCCCGCCCCGCCGCAGCTCGAACGTCACGTTGTACAAATTCGGATTCTCGGGCGACCACAGCCGCGGCGTCGGGTCCGTGTACGCGAGCCCCTGCACCGGCTCGGCCGTCGTCGTCGCGCTGAGCGTTGTGCCCTCCACCACGGCGCGAATCTCCAGCCCGGCTTCGTTGCGCGCCAGCCGCGCGTCGAACTTCGCCGTGCCCTCCATCCCCGCCGTAATGCGCACGCTTGCCAGATGGTTGTCCCCCACCGTTTCCAGCCACACCGGCTGCCAGATGCCCGACGTCCGCGTGTAGAAAATCCCGCGCGATTTCGGTAGCCAATACTGCTTGCCGCGCGGCAGGAACTCATCGGTCGGCACATCCTCGGCCCGCACCGTGATCACATTCGCCCCCGCCTTCAGATGCGGCGTGATGTCGAACCGGAACGGCACATTGCCGCCCTCGTGCGAACCCAGGTAGGCCCCGTTCACCCACACCATCGCCTGATAGTCCACCGCGCCAAACTGCAGCAGTACGCGCTTGCCGCTCCAGCCCTGCGGCACCGTCACCGCCCGCCGGTACCACACCCACGGATGAAACGTCGTGTCGCCAATGCCGCTCAGCTTCGATTCAAACGCATACGGCACCGTGATCTTCTTCGCGAACGCCTTCGCCCCCTCCTGCCACTTCTGGTTCAGTCCGGCATTGGCGTCGTCGAACTCAAAGTCCCACTGTCCGTTCAGCGTCATCCACTGCTCGCGCTCAAACTGCGGCTGCGGATACTCCGGCCGCGGCACGGCCTGCGCAAACAGGGCCGCCGTCATCATCAATGTCAGAACAAGGCTCTTCATGCGTTCGCTTCCTTCAATGTTGTCAAAATCACCGCGCTCACACTGCGCGCCGGGAAAGTCCACTCCACCGGCGCTCCGGGCGTCACGGTCAGCGTCTTCTCCACCGGCTCGAACGTCTTCGGATGCTGCGTATCCACATACGCGCGCGCTTCGGCCGGTGCAATCTCATGCACCACGCCCGCCGCAATCCGCCGCCCAGGCACACGGAACGCCGCCTTCACCGGGCTTGTGAAATCCGTGTTCAGCACGTGCAGCAGCACCGAATCGATGCCCACCGTCGCCGCCACATCGAGCGCCGTCGGAGCGCCCGTCACCGCCGCCCCATGCGTCCCGTGATGCCGCCGGAACAGCCGCATGATCGAACCCACCGGCAGCAGGTGCGAACTCCCACGCGGCGTCTGCATCATCACCGCGTTCACCGTCCACCGGTTGCCCGCAAAGTCGGCCCCCGTGCAAATCCTCACCCGCCCGCCATGCCGCAAATACGTGTTCAGCGACTTCGCGTGATACGCCGCCGACAGCCACTCCGTCAAAATCGGATTCGCATTGTGCGGCTGCAAAGACAAATGCCCTTCGGTCACCGCAATGCCATGCGATGAATCGCCGGGCGGAATCGCGTGCTCAAACTCCCGCAACCGCACATCCACGCGCCCCGCCAGTTCCAGCAACTCCTCCCACGCCCGCGCCGGGTCCTTCTGATACTCATACCCCCGCAGCACGGTGTCTTTCCGGATCGGCGCTTGCCCCATCATGTGCATCGCAATCATGTCGATATGCTCGCCCGCCCGCTTCGCCATCTCCGCCGCCCACAACCCGCGCCCCGCCGGTGTTTCACCACGGTCGCCCCAGCCAATCAGCTTGATCGACGCATCCCGCCCCCGCATCGCTTTCGAAAACGCGATCGTAGCCTTCACCGTCTCATCCAGCGTGAACCCGCCTCGCCCATACGACGTCTCATTGCCCAACTGCCACAGCTGGATCGGAAACGGATCCCGCGATCCGTTGGCCGCGCGCTCGCGATGGTCCGGGTCATTGCAATAGCTCACCCAATCCGCGGCCTCTTCCGGACCCGCCGTCCGGTCGCCCTCCGGCTTATTACGATACGTCTGAAACCCGTCGCCCTGGAAGTTCACACACATCAGCGGCGCTGCTTCCACCCGCTTGCAGAAGGCCGCGAACTCGTGCGTCCCCACGCGGTTTGACTCAATCCCGCCCCACACATAGTTCCGCATCGCCGGCCGCTTGGCCACCGGACCAATCCCCTCGCGCCACCGGTAGTAGCGGCAAAACAGCCCGCCCCAGCGCATCGTCTGCGGCCCCAACTCGCGCGTCGCCGCCACGAAGTCCTCACGCCAGTCGTTGATCTCGTAGTCCCAACCCGCCTCCACCGATGAGTCCGTCGCCCCTAGCGGCTCCATGAACTGCATGTAGAGGTGCGGCGACACCTCAAACAATGGTTTCGGGTCCACCGCAATCACGTTGGCTCCCGCCGGAGCCTGCGCGGCCAAAGGAACCGCCGCGGCGGCGAGCATGGTTCGACGAGTCATCGGCGACATGGCAGTCAACAGTTTAACCGTTTACGCGGCGTTACGGAATGCCCCCGCAGCCTCCTCACCACACCATCGAGTTGAGCACCCCCCTACACCCCGCCGCTCCGCAGTTGCAGGGGACCACCTCCCGCCCCGTCAGTTGGTAATCAAACAACAGTTCCTCCCCCTTGGCCAGCCGCCGCAGGCTCACCATCCAAATCCTGCCCCCATGCAGCCGCGCCACCACGTTGGGCTCACAAGAGTGGTTGATGAACTCCGCCCCGCTCCCCCACACCGCGCCATCCAACGCCCTCCCCGGCCCAACCCAGAAGTGGTACACATGCGGCCGCACCGACCGCCGCACCACCTCCTCCGCCGAAATCCGCTCCCCCGTATACTCGATCAGCCGCCGCCGCGCCGGAATCTCCTCGCCCGCGAAAATCCCCCAACCGTGAACCGGCGATCGACGCGCCACCAATTTGAACCTCATCGCCGCCCGATTCAGTCGCGGCCGCTTATCCGGAGCCGCCGGCAGCACCACCTCTCTTACAAACGCCGTCAGCTCCCCTGCCCGCTTCATCAACCCTTGATGCCCCCTGAGCCCTTCCCTGCCGCCTTCGCCGCCGCTTCGGCCACCCCCTTAAAGGCATCCAACGCCGACTCTGCCATCGTGTCCACGGCCTTGTTGGCCGCCTCCGTCGCCCCTTTCAGGATCCCCGCCAACCCGCCCAGTCCCCCTCCAGGGGGGATGAGGGGGCTGGCGGTCTCCGGCAACTTCGATACCTTTCCCCCCGCTGCTTCCACTGCCTTCGCCGCCCTGCTTGCGGCCTCGGCCACCTTCTGCGCCAGCCCTCCCATCCCTCCGCCTTTCGCCGAGCCAGGAAACGGCGGAAACTCCAACCCCCCACTGGGTAGCGGCAGCCCCGTCAGCTTCGCCTGCGACTCGGCCGCCCGCTTGGCCGCCGCCAACGCCTCCAGCGCCGCCTCCATCACGGCACTTCCCGTCGATACCTTCTTCCCTCCTGGGTTCTTTTTGCCGCTCCTCAGCACTTTCTCCACCGCCTTGGCAGCCGCCTCAGCCGCTTTCCGCACCGCCTCCGCCACTTTCTTCGCTTCTCCCGGCGGCAGCTTGGACGACTTCCCCCCCGGCCTCTTCGCCTGATTCACCGCTGAAAACCCGATGTCCGGAATCTCCATCCCGGCCGATTTCGCCAGTGCCAGTGCCACCATCTCCGAGACGCTCTTCACAATCGACTGCGCCGACGCCCCCTCTGCTCCCCCTGCCTGCTTTGCAAACGCCGCCTGCGGCATCGGCATGTTCGGATAGGGGTCGAACCCCGCCAGCGCCATCCACGTCGGCCCCCGCGGATCCACCCGCCCATCGCATGCGCCGCCCCGCGCCATCTGAAACTTCCGGATCGCCGCCTTCGTCAGCGGCCCCGCGATCCCGTCCACAGCCAACTCCGGCGACGGCCCCCCCGCCTTCGCGGGAACGCAATTCAGCAAATACTGCACCGTCCGGACATCCGCATGCGAGTTCCCCCCGCCTGTGCCCACCGATCCGTGAATCGTCTTCGGCATTGCCCCTCCCTTCTGTTCCGGCCAATGTTCCATCCCGGCCACTGGCCCGGTTTCGGCCCACTCGTCCGGTTTCGTTGCGAAGATTATACGGGATTGCGCCGCCGCGTGGTCCCCCAATTGCCAAGCATCCAATCCACGGCGTCTACAATCAAATAAGTCGTGCTCGTTCCTCTTGAACAACTCTCCGCCTCCTCGCGCGCCCAGCGTCCAGCCGGGCCCAGCGCCCAGCGTCCAGCCGGGCCCAGCGCCCAGCGCCCAGAGTGGCTCCGCGCCCCCGCCCCCGTCGGCGACAACTACCGCGGCCTCAAGGACCTTATCACCCGCCTCGGCCTCCACACCGTCTGCGAATCGGCCGCCTGCCCCAACGTCGGCGACTGCTGGAACCGCCGCACCGCCACCTTCATGATCCTCGGCAACGTATGCACCCGCCGCTGCGGCTTCTGCGCCGTGCAGAAAGGCGCCCCGCTTGAGGTCGACATGGACGAGCCCCGCCGCGTCGCCGAAGCCGTCGAAGCCATGGGACTGAAATACGCCGTCATCACCAGCGTCAACCGCGATGACCGCAAGGACGGCGGCGCGCTCCTCTTCGCCATGACCATCCGCGCTATCCGCGAGCGTCTCCCCGCCTGTCGCGTCGAAGTCCTCGTGCCCGATTTCCAAGGCTCGCGCGAGGCCATGGAACTCCTCATGGACGCCCGCCCCGACGTCCTCAACCACAACACCGAAACCGTCCCCCGCCTCTACCGCCAGGTCCGCCTCGGCGCCTCCTACGAGCGTTCGCTCGACATGCTCGCCTACGCCAAGAAGCTGCGCCCCGACGTGCCCACCAAGTCCGGCCTCATGCTCGGCCTCGGCGAAACCATGGACGAAGTGAAGGCCGTCATGCGCGACCTCCGCGCTTCCCAAGTCGACATCCTCACCCTCGGCCAATACCTCCGCCCCTCCCCCAAACACCTGCCCATCCTGCGCTACATCCCCCCCGAAGAATTCGCCGAATACCGCGCCGCCGGAGCCGCCCTGGGCTTCTCCCACGTCGAAGCCGGTCCCCTCGTCCGCAGCTCCTATCACGCCGACGAGGCCCACGCGTGATCCTCGACGAACCCGTCCCCGGACTGGTCCGCATCCGTCTCCCGCTCCCCTTCCAGCTCAACCACGTCTACGTCCACGCCGTCCGCCGCAACGGTGGCTGGATGCTCATCGACACCGGCCTCGGCGACGAGGCCTGCATGGATGCGCTCGACGAAGCCTTCATCCAGGCCGGCATCCTCTGGCGCGACGTGAACGACATCTTCCTCACCCACACCCACCCCGATCATGTCGGCGGCGCGCCTGAACTTCTCAAACGCACCGGCGCCCGCCTCTGGATGTCCGCCGGCGAACGCGACCACCTCGCCGAAGTCGCCACCTCCGCCCATGTCGCCGACTGGTTCACCCCCACTGTCCGCCGCGCCGGCGCGAACGAGAGCGAAATCTCGGAAATGGAGGAGGCATTCACCTCCGTCCGCCACAAGTTCGTCCCCCTCCAGCCCGACCACACGCTCCACGGCGGCGAACTCATCGGCACCGCCCTCGGCCCGCTCGAAACCGTCCTCACCCCCGGCCACTCGCCCGCACACCTCGCCCTCCATCAGGACGAACGAAAGCTGCTGCTCTCAGGCGACCACGTCCTCACCAACATCACCCCCAACATCAGTTGGATGCCCGGCCGCGACATGCTCGGCGAATATCACGATTCGCTCGAACGTGTCGCCCGCCTCGAAGTGGACGAAATCCTACCGTCCCACGGACGCGCGTTTTACGGGCTCGTCGCCTGGGTTGAGTCGGCCAAGCGACACCACCAGGTGCGTTGTGACGGATTGCTCAACGGCCTTGCCATGGGCGCTTGCTCCGCCCGTGAACTTCTTCCGGTACTGTGGGCGAAACCCCTGGCGGCGTGGAACCTGCGCTTCGCTTTGTTTGAGGTGCTGGCTCATCTCGAATACCTGTTGCAACGCGGATTCGTTGCTAAGAAGGAAGGCGACATCGAACGCTGGCAGGTTACTCCCCACTCCCGCCCCACCCACGGCGGCGGTTGAGCCGGCCCCGATTTCCGGAACTTCTCCTCCCTTCATCCGTACTACTCGATGGAAAGAGTTTGCCAATGCTCAAATTCCTGATGTGGTGCATTCTATTCATCGTTTGCTGGCCGCTGGCGTTGCTCGCCCTCGTGCTCTACCCCATCGTCTGGCTGCTCCTGTTGCCGTTCAGGATTATAGGCATCGCCGTCGACGGCGTCTTTGAACTGCTCCACGCCGTGCTCACTCTGCCCGCCCGCGTGCTCCGCTTCGGCGCCGCCCGCTAGCGCGGATGTTTCACCCACGATCGCGGCGAGCAGCGAGGGGAGCCGTGCGAATACAAGGCGCGCGAAAGGTGCCCGACGCAGGCGTACGGGAACTGTACGTCGAGGACGGCATGCCAGCGCAACGCAGCAGTCGCGCGGTGATCACGCTCCGCGGCCGATGGCTGGTGAAATTTCCGCGCTAGCGCCGCTTCACTGCAACGCCAGCCCAAACTTCTCCAGCAGTGCGCTCGCCTCCTCCGGCCGCCCCTGTAGTTGAACCGCCGCCACAATGCCCCGTTCCGCCGTCACCACGGCCTCCCGCTTGCTTCCGGCTCCAGGCTGCGCCGCCGCCAGTGCCTCCTGAAACCACTGCTCCGCCGTGCCCCCCTTGCCCTGCCGCAAATGCAACGCGCCCAGGTCGTTCTTCAATCGAGCCACATACTCGTGCGTCGGCGCCATATACTGCCCGCACATCTCCAGCGCCCGCAACAACACCGTCTCGCTACGAAGGTTCAACCCTGACTCCGACAGCACCTCGCCATAGTTGATCAACGCCGCAATCATCATCGGATGTCCGTTCGGCGCCGCCTTGTACCAGATCGCCGCCGCCCGCGACAACAGCTTTTCCGCCTCAAACCAGTCCTTCTTATCCCGCATCAACACGCCCAGGTTGTTCAGCACCACCGCTGTCTCCGGATGCTCGGGCCCAAGGTCACTCTCCCGGAGCTCCAGCGCCCTGCGGAACAGTCCTTCGGCCTCGGCCACCCTCCCCGTCAGCCGGTACACCTCGGCCAGGTTGTTCAACGAGGCCGACAGCGGCAGCGTGCTTTCCACCCCATGCCGCTCCTGCAAATCCCGCGCCCGCGTGTGACTGCTCTCGGCCCCCGCCAGGTCGCCCCGCGCCAGTTGCACCGCCCCGTGGCTGTTCAACGTCAGCGCCACCTCCTGGGCTGACCGCTTCAACCTCGACTCCCGCGCCTCCAGCGCCCGCTTGAAATACTCCTCAGCCGACTCCAGGTCGCCGCGCAATCGCTGCACCTCGCCCAGGTTGTTCAGACACGAACTCGTATCCGCTGAGTCCTCGCCCGTCAGCCCCGTGAACAGCGGCAGCGCCTGCAGGTAGAGCTTTTCCGCCTCATCCAACCGGCCCGCCGTGTGGTGCAATGCCGCCAGGTTGTTCAGGGCTTTCGGCCGGCGCACGTCGGTCGAATGAAACGACTCGCTCTCGGCCGCCAGTTGCCGGTAGATCGTCTCGGCCTCGGCCAGCTTGCCCGCCATCCGCAGCCGGTTGGCTTGCACCATCCGCAACTCGAACGATGCGTGCGGTGCGGCCGCCGGCCCCGGTTGCTCCTGCGCCCTCACTAGACACACCATTCCCAGGGCCGCCACAACGGCGGCGCGTCTTGCGTTCAACATGGCGTCGATCCTCGTTCCCAGCCCGGAGCGCTCGCCCCGGTTAGCGTGATTCGCCCTGTCCCCGCCGGTCCAGTGCCGGCCCCATGCTGTATCTAACGAGCGAACCCCAAAAAAGGTCCCGGCAAAAGTACGAAATTTTTCCTACTTCACCTGGGCAGGGGTAAGAACTCCTCAGCGCCGCCGGCCCGCCCGCTCCCACTCGAAGGCAGCTTCCAGCCCCGGCATCGTCAGGCTCTGTCGCAGCGCATTCCTCACCGCCTCCTGCGCCACGCCATCCAACATCCGCGCAGCGCGGTATTTCAGCCGCAGCACCACACCCGTCTCCGCGAAGCCAACCTCGTAGCTCACCAACTCTCCGGCCGACTCCGGCCACACCGCCTTCACCTGCCCTTCCACCATCGGACGCACCGCTCCCGCCAGCGACGACAACGTCGGTTGCTCCGGCTCCGCCCGCGGCGGCGCAGGCGCGCGCAACCGCTCCCGCAGATTGACCAGCTCGGTCTCATCCGCCACCCGCCGCACGTCGATCGAGGCCGACTTGCCCGTCCGCCGTGCCAGTTCAATCTCCGCCGACTTCAACTTGTCCTGGTCCGGCCTCACCGTCGAAACCAGATGCACCAGCACACGGTCCGAAAACAACTCCAACTGCTGGCTCAGCACGGCGTCGGCCGGCATCAGACCTCGGACTATCTCGCGCGCTGCCCCCCGGCTCACCGTCTCGTCCTTCAATTGATTCAGCGATTGCCGCAGCGGAACAAACAGAATCGCCAGCGTCACCGCCACCATCACGATGCGCCACCTCAATTGCCCCATGTCGCCAAACACCCGCCGCACACCCGCATTGCGGAACAGGGCGTACACCCGCGCACCCGTCGCCCTCCGCAATTCCCGGGGCGAGATGCACCTCCGCACCTCCGGCTCATCCATCGCCACCATGTAGAACACAAAGAACGCGCTGCCTGCGATCGCAATCAGGTTCGTCAAAAACAGCAACCCCGCCCCTGTAATGATCTGCCAGTTCCATCCACTCCCCACGCCGAACCCTACCGTACAGAGCGGCGGCATCAACGCCACCGCGATCGCCACCCCCGGCAGCGCGCTGGCCGCCCCGCCACTCAACGACCGCGCCATCACCACCGACCCCGCCAGTCCGGAAAACAGCGCCACCCCCAAATCCAGCAGATTGGGCTGCGTACGTCCCAGGATCTCCGACGTGGGTGATTGAAACGGCATCATCCATACCAGCAGCGCCGAAAACAGGATCGAAGCTCCGATGCTGATCGCCAGAGAGATCAGTGACCGGATTCCCAAGTAGATGTCCGACGCCGCGAAGGCCAGGCCTGCCGCCAGGATCGGCCCCATCAGCGGCGAGATCAACATCGCCCCGATCACCACCGCCGGGCTGTTCAACACCAATCCAAACGTCGCAATCCCCGCCGCAAACAGCAGGTCCAGCAGATAGTTGGCCGACCGCACATGCGAGGCCTCGTAGATCTGACGGTACAGCAGCGGCTTGCTGGCATCATCGATGCGAAGTGCGTGACTGACGGCATGACGAATCGACATGCCCCCATTCTTCCACGTCACGCCAGGGCGCACCCTCCACGTGCCACCCGGCCTCTGCTAGGAAGCCTTGGCCAGCGCTGAACGCACCTGCAGCGTCGCTTCGCCCAAGCCGCCCGCCCGCAGTGCTCGCCGCACCTCGGGGATCCGCAACTCATACGCCGGGAACTCCACCGCCACCGCCGCCGGCAGCGTGTGATGGTAAATGTCCGGGTTGATCGGAAACGGCAGCACGGCAATCGCCTCGAGCAAACGCTCCAGCAGCCGCGGCTCCACTTCCACGCGCAGGCGCACAAGTTCGCCTTCAGAGCCAATCAAGATAGGAGAGGGGGTAAAAGGTGTGATGGTCATCGCCTTTAGCACTTTTTAGCGTGGGTGCAAGTAGCAGGCTTCCCTTGGGATTAGAAGCCTAAATCAATCCACGTAAACACCAGCTTATCACAGCCGTCCACCCGCTCGAAAGAGAACAGACGGGAAACCCGCGCTTTCCCTTACCGCCCCCTCACCAATCGCCGTACATGCTCCAGCACGGCTTTGAAGTACACCGGGTCGCTCTCCTCCAACGTCATCCCCGCCCGCAACTCTCCACTCCGCGCGGGCATGTAGTACCGGAACGGAAACATCTGCGTCTGCCGCCATGGCATGTAGCCCCAACTGCCCCCCGCTTGCCACACCGCATCGCAACTGGCCAACTCGTTGCGCAGCACCTCCGGCGTCGTCTCACGCCCGCTGTCGTCCTCGTTCATGTATACCGGCCCCGGCATCGCACCATCGCTCACCAACTCCCGCGTCCTCTTTCCCTTGAACTCCACCGGCCTGTTATTCCCGTGAATGATCACAAAATCGGCATGGTTGCGGATCTGCGGAATTACCGCCGTGCTCGGTCCCGTCGACGCCGACACCGGCAGCACCCACCCCGCTTTCTTCAACAGGAACCTCCCCCGCGCCAGTTCAATCAGCTTGTCCAGGTTGTTCTTGATCCAGTAATCATGGTCCCAGCCGCGAATGTCGAACTCATTGGCAATCTCGATGATCACGTTCCGGCAGTTGTTCGCAATCAGCCAGTCGGTCGCCTCCACCACCGCCCGCTCAATCGACGCCGTATCCGGAAACAGCTCATCCTGCCCCTGATAGAAATACATCAGGTTCAGCACCATCCCCCGCCCGTCCAACGCTCGCTGCAGCCGCAGCAGCCGCGCCATCCACTCCGGCTTCAACGAGCCATCCGGCCGGAATGCGCTGATGTGCGCCCCCTTGCCCGGCCCGCCCTTGTAGGCCCGGTCCCGTTTGATCTCCGCCATCTCACGGTTGTAACCCGGATTGCCACCCTGCAAACTCACGTTCACCGCCAATATCCCGTGCGCCTTGTAGGTGTCCAGCGCGGCGATCAGCCGCGTCGTGTTGGCCTCTGGATCGAAGGGAAACTCCGTCAGCCACTCATCGTGAAACAACCCCTGCGCGATGCGCAGATTCATCAGCCGCCCCGCCGCCTCCGGCCGGAAGCCTCGCCCCGAATACGTCTTTCTCCACGGCTGGCCCGCCCGCTCGCGCACATAGAACGACCGCGGCTCATACCCCGCCCCCAGCATCTTCCCCGTAGCCACCTCCAGCGCCCACGCCGGAAGCACCGCCAGCGCCATCAGCACAAGCACTGCCTTCATCTCGAATCCACGCCCTCCATTCGACGACAGTATACGCCGCCCTGAGCCAGTTCCCACCCTTAACCGCGCGTCCTTTCTCAGAGAGGTCCCATGTTCCGCATTACACTGACCCTGTTGTCGGCCGGCTTCCTGCTGTCCGCCCAAATTCCCGACTTCACGCCGCCCACGCCTTTGCTCGGCGCCATCATGCGCAACGACGTCGCCGCCGCGCAGGCCCTTCTCACCAGCGGCGTCAATCCCAACGAGGGCCGCTTCTTCGGTTCCCCCGCCCTCACCTTCGCCATCATTCAGGCCAATCAACCCATGGTCACCGCCCTGCTCACCCACGGCGCCGACCCCAACTCAGCCGACCGCCACGGCTCCACGCCCCTCATGTGGGCCGCCGGCGGCGAACGCCCCGACCCCTGGACCGTCGACGAACTCATCCGCCGCGGCGCCAATCCCAACGCCGTCAACTCGCTCGGCGAAACCGCCCTCACCTGGGCCATCCGCCGCGGCGACATGACGATGATTGACCGTCTGCTCGCGGGTGGCGCTTCACCCGCGCCAGCCATCCGCCGCTCGGCCGAGAACGCCGTCGCCCTGCTCCAGAAAAGCGGCCCGCAATTCGTGAAGGTCTCCGGCTGCGTCTCCTGCCACCATCAGTCGGTGCCGCAGTTGGCCTACTCCGCCGCTCGCCGTCGCGGCTTCCAGGTCGACGAAACCATCGCCGCCCAGCAAGCCAAGGCCGTCGCCGCCATGTTCAAGCCCATCCGCGAAGCCATGGAAAAGGGAACCATGCAACTGCCCAACCCCGGCATCAGCGTCTCTTACTCGCTCCTCGGCCTCGCCGCCGAAGGCTACCCGGCTGACGAACTCACCCGCGCCATGACACTCACCATCGAGCGCACCCAACTTCCCGACGGCAGCTTCGCCATCCTCCCCGCCCGCCCGCCGATGGAAGCCAGCCTCGTCACCGCCACCGCCCTCAGCATCCGCGCCCTCCGCCTCTATGGCCGTGACTCCGACGCCCGCATCATCAAGGCCCGCCACTGGCTCACAACCGTCCGCCCGGCCTCTCAGGAAGAACGCTCCATGCGCCTGCTCGGCCTCGTCTGGTCCAGCGCCCCGGCATCCGCCATCTCCCAAGCCACCCACGAACTGCTCGCTCAACAGCGCCCCGACGGCGGCTGGGCTCAGCTCCCCGGCCTCGAAACCGACGCCTACGCCACCGGCCAGGCCCTCGTCGCTCTGCAAGAAGCTGGCATGCCCACCGTCGCCAAGGAATATCGCCACGGCATGGCCTTCCTCCTGCGCACCCAACTCGACGACGGCTCCTGGCGCGTCCGCACCCGCAGCAGCCCCCTGCAACCCCTCAAGGAAAGCGGCTTCCCCCACGGCCGTGATCAGTGGATCTCCGCCGCCGCCACCGCCTGGGCCGCCATGGCCTTAGCCAACTCGCAGCCCCAAGCCGCGCCCCAACTCACCACCGCCGCGCAGTAATCAGCGCACGGGGCCGGCCCGCCCGGCCCCCCTAAAACCCGCTCGCCTTCACCCGGAAGCTCTCCACCCACCGCTCCCCAGCCCCCACCATCTGCAACAACCCCGCAAACTTCCCCTCATGCGCCAGGTTGAACTGATTCGTCACCCCCGTCATCGGCTCAAAGCAGATGAACTCCCTCCCCGCCGGCGCATAGATCACGCCCACCGTATACTTCGGCCCATACTCCACCGTGATCCGCTTCCCGCCGCCCTCCACCCAAAACGGCGTCCAGCCATTGGCCTCCTGCTTCAGCCCCGTGAACACATCGTCCAGTTGTGTGCCCGCCAGCCCCATCGGATCGCCCAGCGCCACCGCCTTCGTCTCTCCCGTCGGCGTCAACTTCGGCCCCAGCACCACGTGCTCCTTCGCCGCCACCCGCACCTTCCATTGATCGCGCGGCACGCCCGGAATCTGGTAGTAGGTGTGGTAGCCCACCATCACTGGCATCGCATCGGCGCCCTCGTTCGTGATCGCCGTCTCCACCTCGAGCGCCCCGTCCCGCAGCCGGTAGGTCATCTCGATCGTATGCGCAAAGGGAAACTGCGCCGCCCGCTCGGCCTCGCGATGGTGCACCAGCCGGCTCGTCGCCACCGCCCCCGAGGCATCATCGGCCGCCAGCGCCGTCACCGCCCAGTCCTTCGCATACACAATCAGCCCGTGAATCGGCAGCCCGTTGCCATCCTTGCGGTAACTGCCCAGCGCCGGGTTGAGCAGATACTTCTTCCCGCCCACCCAATACGCCTCCCCGTCGATGCGGTTCGCCCACGGCGCCAAGAATGGATTGCCCACCATCCCCGGACGCGCCGCCCACTCGCCCACCGTCTTGTGCGGGAAGAAGAAGATCTCCTGCCCGTTCACTTTCATTGAGTAGGCGTTGTTGCCCACCTTCGGCGCAATGCGCACCTCGGCTTTGGCCCGCGCATCGCGCAGCACCAGCACCTCAATGCCGTCTTCAGTCACACGTTCAGCGGAATAGTTCGCGGCTTGACTCATGAAGGGAATCGTTCCTAACAGCGCAACAAGAAGGGTCCGGCGCATGTGCGCCATTATACCCGCCGCCTATGTAACGGTCTCGCGCAAATCCAGCGCCGTCTCGTCCTGGCAGCACATGCACACCCCCGGCGCATAGGTCCGGATCGAACACACATCGCACCAGTAGGTGACAAACAGCAGCTTCGCCCCCCGCACCACCCGCAGCGCCCGCGTATGGATCGGCCCCACGCGAAACCCATCCGCCCCCAGCCGCTCGCCCTCTAGCCGCAGCTTCATCCCCTCCAGCCGCTTGTCTGCCAGAACCTCCGTCGTCGGCGCGTCCCCCTCCAGCTTCAACCGCCCCGCCTCCGTCTCCAACACCGCCGGCACGCGCAACACCCCCTCCGCCTGGGCCGTCTCACCGCCCCAGAGAACGCTTCCGAACAAGCTGAAGAGCGCTCGCCGCTGCATACTTCACAGTTTAGTCCACCGCCGCCACCGCCGCCCCTGCCCCACGGCCCTCTAAGGTCTCCCGCCCCTCCTCTTTACGGAGCTTTCCCCCCGGTACCTTGGCTCGCCTAGTCCCCCCTCACCTGCCGATACACACCTGTCGGGTAATTGTATGGCACTCCTCCGATCCGCCACCCTCGCCACCTGCCTCGTGCTGGCCGCCCCAGCCTCGCCCGTCATCGTCTCCGGCAACGCCTTCTACCACCCCACCTCCGGCGCCGACACCATCACTTTCTACAACATCGTTCTCGGCTCGCCCCTCCTCATCACCCGCCTCGACCTCACCATTGGCAACGGCATAAACAACCTCTCCGCCACCCGCTCCCTGTTCTTCGACCTCCCAGGCGGACCCGCCGGCTTCGGCTCGGCCAGTGCCTACTCCACCGCCGGCACCGGACTCATTACGGGAATCCAGACTGTTGACACCCCAGGTGATGGCCTCTCTGACCGCACCCTCGCCGTCACCTACACAAGCTGGGCTTCCGGTGGCGAATTCGTCATCAGCCTCGACGTCGACCGCCTCAGCAACAACCTCCAACAAGGCTCCGGCGGCACCAACTGCAATAACTGCGACAACATCAACGGCCAGGACTTTATCGATGGCGGCGCCATCTCCTTCCGCCTCTGGCTCTCCTCGGCCGACGCCCGCCGCGTGATTGTCGAACCCAACTGGGTCGACGTCACCCCGTCTCAGTGGGCACGCACCAGCAGCAACGATGCCATCGCCTCCTGGAGCACCGAACTCGACGTCCGCCCCGCTGAACCCGAAGCCGTGCCCGAACCCGGCACGATGTCTCTCTGCGCCGCCGCTCTGCTCGCGCTCGGCCTCTGGGGCCGCAAACGCAACGCTACTTCTCATTCCTCAGACAAGGACTCCCTATGATCCGCATCATCATCTGCTCCCTGCTCACCCTCTCTTCTCCACTGCTGGCCATGTCGGGCGATCCGCGCTTCTCCTTTGAGCCTCTTGTCCTCGGTGCCCCGGTCCTGCTTACTCAGGCCGACCTCGCCGCCGGTTCACCTTCCGCCCTCGCCGGCATCCTCACCGGCATCGACTCCATCGACACCCCAGTCTCCGCCCCGGGCCAACCAGCCTTGGCCATTCTCTACCCCAGTGACGTCCTGCTCGCCCCCGTCGCCTTCACGCCCGGTTCAGAACTCCCCGCCGCCATCCCCTTCAGCGGAGCCGTACCCTCCTTCCAGCGCTGGCTCGCCTCCGATGACGCGCGGGACATCGTGCCGCAACTCAACCTGCCAGCCGTAGAGCCCTCGCTGCTGGCCGCTGACAACAGCGAACCCCTCGAAGGAACTGTTCCCCTGGCCCTCGTCACCGCCACTCTTGGCGCAGCCTCCCTCTTCGTCCGCCGCAGCCGCCGCTCCGCACTCCCACGCCCGGCTCCCTGCTCCACCTACGACGCCGCACGTCAGTACGTCGCTCGCCTCGGCAGCTCACCGCGCCCGCCCTTGCGCTAGACCAACCAACTCCCTGCGCCCACCCCGCGTTATGCTGGGGGGCGCATGACCAGCCTCGTTCAACTCCGCCATCCGCGCCATGGCCGCGCCGCCGCCCTCGTCATAGGCGCCGAACTCCGCCTCTTGCCTCAATTCGACAGCATCTACTCGCTCGCTGCCTCGGCCCTCACCCGCGGCCTGCCCCTTTCCCACGCCGTCCACCAGGCCGCCACCGGCGAAGCGCTCTCCTATGACGCCGTCCACTCCGGCGCTTCCCCCTGGCGCCTCCTCCCGGCCATGGACCACCCCACCGAACCCGCCCGCTGCATGGTCGCCGGCACCGGCCTCACCCATCGGCAAAGCGCCGCCAATCGCAACGCCATGCACGCCGACCCCACCGCCAAACCCACTGACTCCATGGTCATGTACCAGTGGGGCGTCGACGGTGGCCGTCCCCCCGCCGGCAGGGTCGGAACCTCTCCCGAGTGGTTCTACAAAGGTACCGGCGCCATCCTCCGCGGCCATCTCGACCCGCTCACTGTCCCCGCCTACGCCTGCGATGGCGGTGAAGAGGCTGAGGTCGCCGGCATCTACATCATCGACGCCGCCGGCACGCCCCGCCGCCTCGGCTTCGCGCAAGGCAACGAGTTCTCCGATCACGTCTTCGAAAAAAAGAACTACCTCTATCTCGCCTCCTCCAAACTTCGCGAATGCTCCATCGGCCCTGAACTCGTCCTCGATGCCTCCTTCGACGACCTCCCTGGCAATGTCGCCATTCACCGCGGCACATCAGTCCTCTGGCGGAAAAGCCTCCTCACCGGTGAAGCCGCCATGTGCCACTCCCTCGCCAATATGGAGCACCACCACTTCAAGTTCGCCCCCCACCGCCGCCCCGGCGATGTCCACATCCACTTCTTCGGAGCCGGAGCCTTCAGCTTCGGCGAAGGCATCCAACTGGAAGCGGACGACGTGATGGAGGTATCCTTTGATCAGTTGGGACGTTCCTTACGCAATCCTCTCGCCGTGGAGCGGGGCGGTGAACAGCTTGCCGTTGTGCAGCCGCTCTAAGCGGTCCGTCCCCTCACCGGAGGTCCATGGCCGTCAGCATTAAGGATGTGGCCGCCCGCGCGGGCGTCTCCACCGCCACCGTGTCGCACGTTCTCAACCAGACGCGCAACACCAAGCCCACCACCCGCCAGCGCGTGCTCGACGCCATCGAGGAACTCGGCTATTCGCAGAACACCGCCGCCCGCAACCTCGCCGTCGGCCGCTCCAGCCTCCTCGGCCTCATCCTCTCCGATATCCGCAATCCGTTCTTCCCCGAAATCACCGCCGCCTTCCAGGACCAGGCCCTGCTTCATCACATGGAAGCCCTCGTCCTCAATACCAACTACGACACCCAGCGCACCCTCGATTCCGTCAAGCGCCTCGTCGGCCTCCAGGTCCCCGGCGTCGCCGTCCTCACCTCCCAGGTCGACCCCACCATCAGCGCCATGCTGCAAAACCGCGGCATCGCCGCCGTCTACCTCGACCTCGGCCGCGTCGACCGCTTCATCAGCAACATCGCCATCCACTACGAACAGGGCATCGCCGAAGCCCTCGAACATCTCGTCAAACTCGGCCACCGCCGCATCGGCTTCCTCGGCGGCCCCCCCCACCTCCCCTCCGCCGTGCGCCGCAAACGCGCCTTCTACGACACCGCCCGCCACCTCGGCATCGAACCCGCCGGCGCCATCGACTCTGACTTCACCGTCAAGGGCGGCTACTACGCCTGCTCCAAACTCCTCTCCAGCGCCAAACCCACCGCCATCGTCGGCGGCAACGACCTCACCGCCATCGGCGCCCTCCACTGCGCCTTTGATCGCGGCCTCAAAGTCCCCGAGCAACTCTCCGTCGTCGGCTTCGACGACATCACCTTCGCCGAATACACCCAGCCCGCCCTCACCAGCGTCCAGGTCCCCCGCCAGGACATCGGCCGGGCCGCCTTCCAGGCCCTCTGGCAGATGATCTCCTCCGGCGATAGCGACGGCCGCGAATACCCCGTCCAAACCCGCCTCATCGTCCGCCAGTCCACCGCCCAGGCCGTCTAGCGCACGGCTTCTTCCAAAGCCTTCATCGCCACGGGCAACTCTTCCCGCGTCGTCCGCACCGCAATCGCCGGCAGCGGCGAATACGGGAACAACCATCCCCGCCGCGACTTCTTGCGAACCTCCGCCGCCACCTCCTGCAACCTCTGCTGGCTCATCCCCGGCAACACAATCACGCGCACCGGATACTCGAACAACCGGTCTCGCGTCAGAAACTCCTCCCCCGTCGTCCTCGCCCTCCCCGGTTCCCGGTCCAACTCGCCCAATAACCACTCCGCGAATCGCAACTGCTCCTCACTTCCCCGAATCACCACCGCACTTGTCGGGTTGTAGACCATCACACAGCGAATCTCGCTCAACGACCGCACCACCGTCGCCGTTTCCTGCAACGCCTGCGCGCTCCTCGCATAGGCCAGGGGAAACACGCGCACGCGATCCTCGCCCGCCGGCCGCGGCGCCATCGTGTGCACCTCCGAAACCGCCTGCCCCGCCGCGCGCTCCCGGTCCAGCTGCCCCATCACCCACTCCGCCGTCGGCAGCAACTCGCTCGGCCCCCGCACCCGCAATCGCCCCGCCGTCTCCATTACCTCCACAAACGGCAACTCCGCCACTACCCGCACCACCATCGCGATCTCTTGAAACTGTTGCGCCGACGACGCATGGCGAAACGCAACCTCGCGTGTTTCATATGACGGGAGATCCTTCTGCGCAAATGCCCCGGCGCTCATCGCCGCCACCATCATCAATACCCGTGTTCTCATCTCGTACCACTCCTTTGCAACCACTGACGCCGCCCGCGTGCACCCCTACCTCACCTGAATCGCAATCTCCACCGCCCAGGCCTTCTAGCGCAACCAGCCACGCTCTCTCAGCCTCTGTTGCCCCGCCTCCATCAGCTCAGGCCATCCTCTCACCACCAGCGCCGGCAGCTCTGGGTCCAGCGCCACCCGCGCCTGCGCCGCTTTCCTCATCTCCTCCGCCGCCTGCCGCAACTCCTCATCCGGCATCGCCCGCAGCAGCATCACCCGCACCGCAAGCGCGTTCCCCCTCTCCTGCAGCTTGAATTCCCCCCCACTCGTCGCGCCCTCCCCAGGCCCCCGGTCCAACTCTCCCAGCAAAAAGCTCCCCAGTTCCAACTCCTGCGCCGTGCCCCGCAAAACGATGCTCGGCGGACTGCTGTACACCAACACCCACTCACCCGCGATCACCATCCGCACCATCCCCGCCAGCGCATCCAACCGCCCCTGCTTCCCGGCGCGCGCCAGCCGGAACACACGCACCAGGTTCGAGTCGCCCCTCAGATCCCGCAATTGATGGCCCTCTGACTCTGCCCGTGCCTCCCGCTCCAACGGGCGGTCCAACTGGCGAAACAACCACTCCGCCGCTTCCATCCGCGCCTCTGGTCCGCGCAACCGCAGCCGCCCCGCCGTCTCCAGCACACTCACCTCCGGCAACTCCGTCACCACGCGCACAATTCCTGCCGCCTGACGGAACTGCTGCGCCGTATCCGCATGCCGGAACACCAGCTCACGGCTCACCCACTGCGCCTCCCCCGTCTGCCCCATCAAAGCCACCGCCCCCGCCGCCAAGGCAAGCCATACCCGGTTGTGCTGACTCATCGCCGGTCGCTCCTCCCTGATGTCCTGACGCGCGCCCACGCCCAATCGTGCACCCCGGCTGCAATGCAATCCCCTCCGTAAATCGATCCCATCCGCAAATCCCCCCCATCCGCAAATCCGCCCCCATCCACAAATCCAGGGCCCGGGCCGCTCATCCCTGAGATATAATTTAAGCGCTTAACGAAAGTCCCTTCATGCCCCGTATCGAGCTGGCCCCAGTCGACTACCTCATCCTCCTCATCTACACCGCCTTCGTCATCGGCATCGGCTACGCGCTCAAGCGCTACATGAAGTCGAGCGAGGACTTCTTCCTCTCCGGCCGCGCCCTCCCTGCCTGGGTCACCGGACTCGCCTTCCTCTCGGCCAACCTCGGCGCCCAGGAGATGATGGGCATGGCCGCCTCCGGCGCCAAATACGGCATCGCCACAGCCCACTTCTACTGGGTCGGCGCCGTCCCCGCCATGGTCTTCGTCGGCGTCTTCATGATGCCTTTCTACTACGGCTCCCGCGCCCGCTCCGTCCCCGAATACCTCAAGCTCCGCTTCGACGAAAAAACTCGCGGCTTCAACGCCCTCAGCTTCGCCGCCATGACCGTCTTCTCCTCCGGCATCTCCCTCTACGCCATGGGACTGCTCATGACCGTCCTGCTCGGCTGGGACTTCAACGCCTGCATCCTCATCTGCGCCGTCATCGTCCTCGTCTACATCACCTTCGGCGGCCTCACCTCGGCCATCTACAACGAGGTCCTCCAGTTCTTCCTCATCGTCGCCGGCTTCCTCCCTCTCGCCCTGCTCGGCCTGGAAAACGTCGGCGGCTGGAACGGCCTCACGGCCCGCCTCGCCACCGTCTCCTCCGAACGCGGCTTCGCTCCCGGAGCCTTCACGCAACTCTGGGGCACCATGGGCGAGGCCTCCACCAACCCCCTCGGCGTCGAATGGTTCGGCACCCTCATGGGCCTCGGCTTCGTCCTCTCTTTCGGCTACTGGTGTACGGACTTCCTCGTCGTCCAGCGCGCCATGGCCGCTGACTCCATGCTCGCCGCCCGCCGCACGCCGCTCATCGCCGCCGTGCCCAAAATGATCTTCCCCTTCCTCGTCATCCTTCCCGGCATGATCGCCATCGCCCTCACCCAAACCTCCGGCCCCGGCGGCTTCGCCCTCCCCGCCAAACCCGATGGCACCCTCAACTACGACATGACCATCCCCATGATGCTCGGCCACTACTTCCCCTCCGGCATGCTCGGCCTCGGCCTCACCGCCCTCATGGCCTCCTTCATGTCCGGCATGGCCGGCAACGTCACCGCCTTCAACTCCGTCTGGACCTACGACATCTACCAGGCCTACATTCGCCCCAAGGAATCCGACGCCCACTACCTCTGGATGGGCCGCGTCGCCACCGTCGGCGGCATCGGCGCTTCGGTCGCCGCCGCCTACCTCGCCACACAGTTCAACAACATCATGGACTTCCTCCAACTGGTGTTCGCCTTCGTCAACGCCCCCCTCTTCGCCACCTTCCTCCTCGGCATGTTCTGGAAACGCGCCACCGGCCACGGCGCCTTCTTCGGTCTTGTCTCCGGCACAGCCGCCGCCGCCCTCCACCACGGCCTCTCCCTCCCCGCCGGCTCCGCCGCCGGCATCAAGGGCGGCTGGCTTGGCGCCATCACCACCTACCCCAGCGAAATGGCGCAAAACTTCTGGACCGCCATCTACGCCTGGACCTTCTGCTTCGTCATCACCATCCTCGTGAGCCTCGCCACCCGCGCCCCCCGCGAAGACGACCTCCGCGGCCTCGTCTACTCGCTCACCGAAAAACAATCCGACGCCGGCCTCTCCTGGTACCAGAAACCCGCCACTCTCGGCCTTCTGATCCTCGCCGCCGTCGCCGCCCTCAACTTCATCTTCTGGTAAAGGACACCCATGGGACTCGATATTCGCAAACCAATCGGACTCCTCTTCGTGATCCTCGGCCTCACCCTCGCCGTCTATGGCCTCACCGGCGATGCCGCCCAATACAGCAAAAGCAACGGCCGCAACATCAACCTCACCTGGGGTTGCGTCATGACCGCCGTCGGCGGCGCCTTCCTCCTCTGGAGCCAGAAAGGAGCGTCCCGCTCAAGCTCCCAATGATCACCTCTATCGCCCAGGAATTCTCCAAACTCTTTGCCCGCCATCCCCGCCTCTTCCGCGCTCCTGGCCGCGTCAACCTCATCGGTGAACACACCGACTACAACGACGGCTTCGTCATGCCCGCCGCCATCCAGTTCGCCACCTTCGCCGCCGCCGCGCCCCGTGATGACCGGACTGTCCGCGCCTACTCGTCCAACCTCGGCGAGTGGATCGAATTCTCTCTCGACGAAACCAACGCCACCCCGCCCCGCACCTGGCAGGACTATGTCCAGGGTGTCGCCCTCACCCTCGAAAAGGCCGGCCACCGCCTCCGCGGCGTCGATCTGCTCATCCGCGGCAACGTCCCCCTCGGCGCAGGACTCAGCTCTTCGGCCGCCCTCGAAGTGGCCACTGCCAAAGCCCTCCTCGGTGCCTCGCGCATCGATTTGCCTCCGCTTGAGATCGCCAAGCTCTGCCAGCAGGCCGAAGTGGAATTCGTCGGCATGCGCTGCGGCATCATGGACCAGTTCGCCTCCTGCTTCGGCGAAGACGGCCAGGCCCTCCTCCTCGATTGCCGCACTCTCGACCACGAGCAACTCCCCATTCCCGAAGGCGTCTCGCTCGTCGTCGCCAACACGATGGTCAAACACGAACTCGCCGGCAGCGCCTACAACGAACGCCGCGCCGATTGCGAAAAGGCCGCCCGCATCGCCGCTGTCCCCGCCTTGCGCGATCTCGAACCCGGCGACATCGGCCGCTGGATGCCCCGCTGGCCCGAACGCGTCGCCCGCCGCGCCCGCCATGTCATCACGGAAAACGCCCGCGCCCTGCAAGCCGCTGAGGCCCTCCGCGCCGGCCACCTCCACGACTTCGGCGCAGCCATGTACGCCTCCCACGAAAGCCTCCGCGACGACTACGAAGTCAGCTGCCCCGAACTCGACATCATGGTCGAACTCGCCCGCGGCGCTCCCGGCGTCTACGGCTCGCGCATGACCGGCGGCGGCTTCGGCGGCTGCACCATCTCGCTCGTCCACCACGACTCGGTCGAAGCCCTCCGCGCCCGCCTCATCGAAGGCTACAAATCAGCCACCGGCCGCGACGCCGTCATCTTCATCTGCCGCGCCGTCGCCGGCGCAAGCGAGGAACGCGCCGCGTGAGCCTGCTCGCCGACGCCCCCCACCGCCGCTACAACGCCCTCACCGGTGATTGGGTCATCGTCTCCCCCCACCGCACCAAGCGCCCCTGGCAGGGCCAGGTGGAGCGTCTCCCCCACGCCACCCCTCCCTCCTACGACCCCTCCTGCTACCTCTGCCCAGGCAACGAACGTGCCGGCGGCCACCGCAATCCCGCCTACCAATCCACCTTCGTCTTCGACAACGACTTCGCCGCCCTCCTCCCCACCGGCGACCCCTTCGCCCTCAACATTGGCCTCCTTCGCGCCCGCAGCGAACGCGGTCTCTGCCGCGTCCTCTGCTTCTCCCCCCATCACGGCCTCACCGTCTCCCGCATGTCCGACGATGCCCTCTCCCTCGTCGTCGCCGCTTGGGGCACCCAGTTTCGTGAACTCGGCGCGATGGACTTCGTCCGCACCGTCCAGATCTTTGAAAACCGCGGCGACATGATGGGCGCCAGCAACCCCCACCCCCACTGCCAGCTCTGGGCAGTCGAAAGCATTCCTTTCGAGCACGCCCGTGAGTTGGAAACCCAGAGCGCCCACCGCGCCAAACGCGGCTCCTGCCTGCTCTGTGACTATCTCTCGCAGGAACTCCACGAGGCCGAACGCATCGTCTGCGAAAACGACTCCTTCGTCGCCCTCGTCCCCTTCTGGGCCGTCTGGCCCTTTGAAACCCTCCTCCTCCCGCGCCGCCACATGGCCGCCATCGACGAACTCACCACCGCCGAACGGCGTGACCTGGCCAACATCATGCGCCGCCTCACCACCCGCTACGACAATCTCTTCGAAAGCCCCTTCCCCTACTCCATGGGCTTCCACCAGCGGCCCACCGATGGCGGCGACTACCCCCACGTCCACCTCCACGCCCACTACTATCCGCCCCTGCTGCGCTCGGCCACCGTCCGCAAATTCATGGTCGGCTTCGAAATGCTCGGCGGCCCTGCGCGCGACATCACCCCTGAATCAGCCGCCGAACGCCTCCGCGCCGCCGGCGAAATCCACTACCTCGACCAAACCGAATCAAACGCCACCTAAGGAGCCCACGATGAAACGCCGCAGTTTCCTCAGCGCCGCCCTCGCCGCCGCCGCCTCACCCCTCGCCGCACAGACCACCCGCCCCAACGTCATCCTCATCATGGCCGACGACCTCGGCATCGGCGACCTCGGCTGCTACGGCCAAAAGCAAATCGCCACGCCCAATATCGACCGCCTCGCCGCCGAAGGCACCCGCTTCCTGGAAGCCTACTCCGGCGCCACCGTCTGCGCCCCCTCGCGCTGCTCCCTCATGACCGGCAAACACCAGGGCCACGCCACCATCCGCGGCAACCGCAACCCCGAAGTGCCCATCCAGCCCGACGAGGTCACCGTCGCCGAAATCTGTAAAATGGCCGGTTACAAAACCGGACTCTTCGGCAAGTGGGGCATCGGCGGCCCCGCCAATC
>JAFLBB010000221.1 GCA_017304135.1 Acidobacteriota bacterium
TTCACCTTGCGTTCCCATTTAAAGAACGAGGCGACGTCGGCCACGTAGTCGGGGATGATGTCGTGCGGTGTGACGCTTCCCTGCCCCGAGGAGTAGTCGCCGCTTTGGATGATGCGGTAGAGCTCCTGGATCTCGTCGCCGTGGATGGTGGAGGCGCCGCAGACGATCTTGAACCCGTTATAGTCCTTGGGATTGTGGCTGCCGGTAATCTGGATGCCGCCGTCGGCCTTGAGGTGCAGGCAGGAGAAGTAGAGAGCAGGGGTGGGCACGACGCCGACGTCGGTGACTTCGCATCCGGAGGCGACGAGTCCGGCGGCGATAGCGTCGCGCAGGCGGCCGCCGGAGAGGCGGCAATCGCGGCCGAGGTTGACGCGTTTGCCGGCTTTGCGCTGGAGGTAGGTGCCGATGGCTCGGCCGAGGAGTTCGATGCCCTCGCTGGGCAGATCAACGTCGGCGACGCCGCGAATGTCGTACTCGCGGAAGATGGTGGATTTGAGCATTCCCTCTGACGTTACCAGAGTTGTGGCAGCAGAGTGACCGGAGGAGGGGCGAGGCGGGCTCAGTCGACCTGGCGGAGCTTTTCGTGAACGTAATCGAGGGCGGCCTGGAGCTGGGCGATGCGGCGGGGATGAGTGGCCGCGGCCTTTTCGCGCTCAATGCGCGCAACATCCAGTTGCAGAAGGTGGACCCTCGCGTTGCGTTCCAGTTGTTCCGTGGTGATTCTTGATTTTCGAGCGCGCATCGACTCCTCGGCCTGCGCCTGCTGGGATTCGACTTCTTTGCTTTCCCAACCGCGAGCCATATTGACCCGTATCCAGGATAGCGCTTCCAGAGGCGGCGGGGAGGACAAACTACGCCGTGAGCCCTAATTGTTCGCGGGCGAAGGCGAGACAGGTCTTCACATTGTTCTCCTCGTCGCGGGCCTGGGCGGCCTGGGGCAAGCGGCTCAGCCAGGGCAGTCCCTGCATGGGC
This sequence comes from Acidobacteriota bacterium, assembly GCA_017304135.1. Classification (GTDB taxonomy): domain Bacteria; phylum Acidobacteriota; class Terriglobia; order Bryobacterales; family Bryobacteraceae; genus JAFLBB01. Next base: position 973 of record JAFLBB010000221.1, read on the forward strand.
TTGTGCTGGCGGGCGCGGCGCAGGGCGGCGGCGAGCAGCGCGGCGTCGCGGCCGGGCATGGTGACCCAATATTTCTCCGTGAGGCAGGGGATGGGCAGCGGGTCGCGGGTGATCATCTCCAGGGTGAATTTCGTAGCCGGGCGGTGGCGGCGGACCACCTCGATGGCGCGCTTGAGGTTCACATAACCCGCGCCGAAGGTGACCTCGGAGAGCAGGAAGCCATCGGCGTAGGGTTCGACGCCCATGTCCTTGATGTGCGTGGAGACGGCGTAGGGGGCGAGGGCTTCGACGAAGGCGTCGGCGTCGTCGAGCAGCGAGACGTTGTTGCCGGTGTCGAGGCAGAGGCCGAAGTAGGGGCTCTCGAATTCCTTGAGGAGCTTCAGCAGCTCTTCCTGCGTCCAGTCCTTGTGGTTCTCGATGGCGATGGGGACCTTGTGCTTTTCGGCGAGCGGGATGGTGCGGGCGAGTTTGGCGCGGGAGTCGGCGACGAAGCGCTTCCAGGCGTCCATGGTGGCGAAGGTCTCATAGCGGCGGCCGCTCAAACAGGTGGAGCGGAGGCAGAGGGCTCCGGCTTCCCTGGCCGTGCGGAGTTGAGCTTCGTAGGCGGCGGTGTCGTCGCCGGCGAGCGCGGCCATGCCTTCGTAGTACATGCCGAGCTGTTCGCAGCGGGCGCGCAGTTTGGCCGCCGTATCGGGCGTGGGCAGAGGAGCCTGAATGCCGCCCGCGCCCAGGGCGTGGGTCATTTCCAGAAAGGCATGCGGATCGCGGATGCGCTTGATGGTGAGGTAGCTGTTGCTAGCCACGCCCATGGAGGTGCGGAGGGGCGCGGCGGTGATCGGTGCGGCGGTGAGCGAAGCGGACAGCGCCCCGGCGGCAGTGGTGAGAAAGCCGCGGCGCTTCATGCGAGCAGGCTCTTCAGCACGCCGTCCCAGGGCTTGCGGTAGGGGCGTTCGAGCATCGCCGAGGCTTCCTTGTCGCCGATGATCTCTTCCTTCGCCGGGTCCCACTTCAGCTTGCGGCCAAGGCGCAGGCTGATGTTGGCGAGGTGGCAGGCGACGGCGACGCGGTGGCCGTCTTCGACGTCGGAGATGGGCTTCTGGCGCGACTTGACGCAATCGAGGAAGTTGCGCGCGTGGAGGTCGAATTGCTCGTCGGAGGAGCCGGGCTGCTTCAACTCCGCCGTCCACGGTTCGGGCTTCACCTGCTGGCGTTGCGCACCGCCCACTGCCGCGCCCTGGAAGCGCGGAATGGCGTTTTCGGGCGGGAACTTCATATCGGAGACGACGTCAAAGCCGCCGCGGCCGACTTGCAGGCTGCCTTTGGTGCCATAGAAGCAGAGGCCGGGGCCGCCGCGGTGGCCGAGGCTCGCCTCGCGGCAGGAGTAGATGGCGGTGAAGCCGGGGTATTCGTAGATGGCGTCCTGCGTGTCGGGCGTTTCGCCGTTGTCTTCAAGCGCGAAGCGGCCTCCGGCGCTATAGACGCTGGTGGGTCCGAGCACATCCATAAAGAAGTGGACGATGTCGATGTGGTGCGCGCCGAGGTTGGTCATCTGGCCGCCGGAGTAATCCCAGAACCAGCGGAAATGATAGATGCCGCGTTTGGGATTGAAGGCCCGCTTGGGGGCGGGGCCGAGCCACATATCGTAATCGAAGTCGGCGGGGGCGGCGCCGTCGGGGGGAGCGCCGAAGCCGGGCATGATGTTGCGGAAGGAGCTCATGCGCACGGACATGATCTTGCCGAGGTGGCCGTTGCGGATGATGTCGCGGGCCTTTTGATAGTGCAGGCCGGAGCGCTGCTGCGTGCCTGTCTGCACGACGCGTTTGTGTTTGCGGGCGACCTGCGTCATCCAGCGGCCTTCGCGGGCAAAGAGCGTAAGCGGCTTTTCGACGTAGACATCCTTGCCTGAGGCGCAGGCCATCATGGCGTGCATGGCGTGCCAGTGGTCGGGCGTGGAGACGACGACGGCCTGGACATCCTTGTCCTCGAGCATTTTGCGGAAGTCGCGATAGGGCTTGGCGCGGCCGCCCAACTCGGCGACGCCCTGGTCGAGGCGCGGCTGGTAGGTTTCGGCCATGGCGACCATGTCGGCGTCCTTCTGACGTTTGAAATCGAAGACATGCTGCGCGCCGATGAGGCCGTAGCCGATGAAGCCGACGCCAACACGGTCGTTGGCGCCGAGGATGCGCTGGTAGCTGGAAGCGGCAATCGCCGTCAACGCGGTACGGCGGGAGAGATCGTTCATGGTGGGGAGATTTTATAACAGCGGGAAGCTGGCCGCAGACTCGAAGAGCAGGCGCTCGCTTGTGACGGGATGGGAGAAGCCGAGGCGCTCGGCATGCAGACAGAGACGCGGGGCGGGCGGGCCGCCGTAGATCGTGTCGCCGACGATGGGGTGGCCGACGTGGAGGCAGTGGATGCGCAGTTGATTGGTGCGTCCGGTGATGGGCGTGAGGGCGAGCAGCGTGCGGTCCGCTTCGCGGCGGAGGACTTCGAGGCGCGATTGCGCGGCGCGGCCTTCTTCACGAACACCCCATTGCGGGCGGGCCAGGCGGTCGCGGCCGATGGGAGCATCGACGAGTTGCGCATCAGCGGCGACGAGGCCGGCAACGAGGGCGAGGTAGCGCTTCTCCACGGTGCGATGGAGGAACTGAAGGGCGAGGGAGTGGACGGCGCGGGCGGTTTTGGTGACGACCATCAGGCCTGAGGTGTGGCGGTCCAGCCGGTGTGGCAGGCGGATGGCTTCGGCGGCTGGGGCGTGGTGGAGCAGGCCGTTCATCAGCGTGCCGGAGCGTTCGCGCACGCTGGGGTGGACGAGCATGCCCGAGGGTTTGTTGACGACGAGGAGGTGCTCGTCTTCAAAGAGGATGTCGAGGGCGATGGGTTCGGGCGCGGCGGCGAGCGGACTCATCGCGGCGGCAGGCAGAGCTTGCCGAGGATGGAGGCGTAGCGCGCGCCGGTGGCCGAGGGGACGTTGGAGGGGCGTTTGCGCCAGGTTTCGTAGGCGAGCAGGGCGAAGGCGATGGCCTCCTTGGCGTGGGCGTCGAGGCCGAACTCGCTCGACATGGCCATGCGCACGCCGGGCAGGAAGGCGGCGAGTTGGGCCATGAGGAAAGGGTTGCGCGCGCCGCCGCCGCTGGCGATGAGGTCGTCGGCGGGTGTGGTCGAAAAGCGCTGAATGGCGTGGGCGATGGTGGTGGCGGTGAGCGCGGCGGCGGTGGAGAGCAGGTCGTTCACCGGGAGCCCGGTGGCGAGCAGGCGGGTGACGAACTGGGCGCCATACTCTTCGCGACCGGCGGATTTGGGCGGGCGGCGGCGGTAGAAGGGAGCGCGCAGCAGTTGAGAGAGCAGGGGGCGGTTGACGTGGCCGCGCGCGGCCATGCGGCCATCGCGGTCGTAGCGCAGGCGGCCGTTGGTGGCATGGGCGGCGAGGGCGTCCATCACCATGTTGCCGGGGCCGGTGTCCATGGCGATGACGTCATCGAGGCTGGCGCCGGCGGGGATGCGGGCGGGAATGATGGTGATGTTGGCGATGCCGCCGATGTTGAGGGCGACGCGCGTGCGGCGGGGATGGCGGAAGAAGCGGTAATCGACGAACGGGACGAGCGGCGCGCCTTCGCCACCGGCGGCGATGTCGGCGGGGCGGAAGTCGCAGACGACGGGCGCTCCGGCACGGGCGGCGAGCACGCTACCATCGCCGATTTGCAGCGTGGCGCGGCGGCCTTCGTGATAGATGGTCTGGCCGTGGCAGCCGATGAGATCGACGCGTTGGGGGATGGCCTTGGCGTAGAGTTCGGCGAGTTCAAAGTGAAGGCGGGCGATGTCGCGCGTGTGGCACTCGGCGTTGGAGACGGCGAGCAGGCGGCGGCGCAGGGCGGCGGAATAGGAGCGGGAACGGAAATCAAGGAGCCTGGCCGAGGGCATGTCGACGATGGCGACATCGATGCCGTCAAGCGAGGTGCCGCTCATGATGCCGGCGACGATCATGTGCCGCGCAGCTCCCGCTGCAGTTCGGCGAGAAGGTTGAGGGCGTCGATGGGACGCAGTTCGTCGAGACGAAGTTGACGGATGCGTTCGGCAAGCTGGCCGCCGACGGGTTCGAAGAGTTGGATCTGAATGGGGCCGGCGGGCTCGTCGCGCGGGGAGAGGTCGAGCGCGGCCTTGTGCTCGACGCGCTCGTGCATGGCGAGTACCTCCTTGGCACGGTCGACGACAGTGTGCGGCAGGCCGGCGAGGCGGGCCACTTCGATGCCGAAGCTCTTTTCGGCGGCGCCCGGTTCGACGCGGCGGAGGAAGATGATCTGGTCGCCGGCTTCCTTGACGGTGACGTGGAGGTTGGTGACGCCGTCGAGGCGATCGGCCAGTTCGGTGAGCTCGTGATAATGGGTGGCAAAGAGCGTCTTGGCGCGGATGCGCGAGTGGATGTATTCGACCACGGCCCAGGCCAGCGCGAGGCCGTCGTAGGTGGCCGTGCCGCGGCCGATTTCATCGAGGACGAGAAAGCTGTTCTCCGTGGCCGTGCTGAGGATGGCGGCGGTCTCGGTCATCTCGACCATGAAGGTGGAGCGGCCGCGGGCGAGGTTGTCGGCGGCGCCGATGCGGGTGAAGACGCGGTCGACCAGCGGCAGCAGGGCCGATTGCGCCGGGACGAAGGAACCGGTCTGGGCAAGGATGAGCATGAGCGCGGCCTGGCGCAGGTAAGTGGATTTGCCGCCCATGTTGGGGCCGGTGATGATGGCGAGGAATTTGCCGCCGGGTTCGAGGTAGAGGTCGTTGGGGATGAAGCGCTGGGCTTCGCGTTCAGCGAGGCGCTCGATGACGGGGTGGCGGCCGGCTTCGACGCGGATGACACCGGTGGAGTCAAAGCGCGGGCGCGTGAAGCGGTTGACGACGGCCGTTTCGGCTAGGCCGCAGGTGACGTCGAGTTCGGCGATGGAGGCGGCGCATTCGCGGATGCGTGTGGCTTCGGCGGCGGCCTGCTGGCGGAGGCGGGTGAAGACGTCGCGCTCGAGGGCGATCATCTTTTCCTCGGCGTCGAGGATTTTCGATTCCAGCTCTTTGAGTTCGGGTGTGGTGAAGCGCTCGGCGTTGACCAGCGTCTGTTTGCGCTCGTAATCGGGGGGCGCGAGGTGCTGGTTGGCCTTGGAGATTTCGATGTAGTAGCCGAAGACGTTGTTGAAGCGGATCTTGAGCGAACCGATGCCGGTGCGGGTGCGTTCGCGGGCTTCGATTTCGGCGAGGTAGCGTTTGGAGTTGCGGCTGATGTCGCGCAGTTCGTCGAGGGCGGCGTCGAAGCCGTCGCGGATGAAGCCGCCGTCGGCGAGCGTGGCGGGGACCTCGTCGGCAAGGGCGTTGAGGATGGCCTCGCGCACGTCGGCCACTTCGTCCATACGTTCGCGGATCGATTGGAGGCGGGCGGCGCGCGTGGGTTCGAGCGCCTTGCGCAGGCCGGGGACGAGGGCGAGCGAACGGCCGAGCGAGTGCATTTCTCGCGGTCCGGCCGAGCCGAGGGTGACCTTGGCGAGGAGGCGTTCGAGATCGAGCACCTGGGTGAGGGTTTTGCGCAGTTCGCCGCGCAGGATGGTGGCGGCGATCAGTTCTTCCACGGCATCGAGGCGGGCTTCGATTTCGTCGCGTTCAATGGAGGGGCGCAGCAGGCGGCGGCGCAGGAGGCGCGCGCCCATGCCGGTGGCGGTGAGGTCGACGGCGCTGAGCAGGGTGACCTCGCGCGACTCGCCGGCAAAGA
>JAFLBB010000222.1 GCA_017304135.1 Acidobacteriota bacterium
GCCAGCAGCAGCCGCTCCGGTTTGGTCTCGGCGAAATCGTAGTCGCGGTCCTCCCACACGTTGAACATGCGCCGCGGCGGCCGCGTCATCAGGAAGCCGCCATACTCGGCGCGCCCAATGCCCGGCCCCACCATGTGGTCAAACGGATTGGTCGCATAAAACGCCATGTCCGACTCGTTCTGATGCTCGCCCAGCCACGTCGTCATGTACTGGTAGCGCCCCTCGAAATCGGCGTCGAACACCACCACCACGGCCCCCACATCGCCGGCGATCTTCTGGGCGTTGCGCACAAAAATCGTCCCATCGTGCCAGTTGCGAATCGTCTCGCGGATGTCGATGCCATCGAGGATCGAGGTCGTGAACGGCTCCACGCGCTCGCGCTCCTCCGACAAAATCGTCTGCGCCTTCTTCTTCAGGTAATGGCCGAAGTCCTCAATGATGAGGTCCTCGGGCGGATAGGAACAGATCGAACTGCCATCCAATTGTTCCGCCCACTCACCCGGTTTGCGCTCCTTCTTGCGCATCTTCAGGTTGGCCGGCTTCAGCCGCTGCTTGGGGCGGGGAAGCCGCCGCCGCAGCTTGATTTTGCGTGTGCGCAGCCACACCTCTTCGGCTGAGAGATCCAGCGTTTCGAGCGACGAGGCTTCGCGTTGCGCCGGATAGCGGTTGGCCGTCTCCCACACCTCCCAGGCGTAGTTGTCGTCCACCACCGAACGCGCCGCCACCGTGATGTCAAACAGCGACGCCGTCAAATCGGAATTCAGATTGGCCAGGTTGCGCGAATAGCGCGCCATCATGCGCCGCTGCCAGTGCGCGATCGAATCGCCGGTGTTCTTCTTGTATCCCTCCTCGGCATCGCGCAACAGCGCCAGTTGCGCCCGCGGACGGTCGACCAGTTCCTGCTCGATTTGCACCAGCCGGTAGCGCTCGTAGCGCTCCTGCAGGTACGGATACTCCATCGTGATCTCGGCCAGGCACGACGGCGACGGATTGATGAGGTCCACCTTCAGCCCGGTGTTCTTCACCTTCGGCGGCTCCATCGGCGACTCCATCGCATCCAACACCGGATCGAGCAGGTTCAGCGTGAGCACCACCATCGTCGACCGCGTCGGGTCCGTGCCCTGCAGCTTCCAGGCCACCCCGGCGGCGTAATTCGATAACTCCTCCGTGCGCTCTTGCGGATGCAGGCGGTAAGCTTCGATGTAGCGATCGAGCGCAATCCGGCGCAACGCATAGGGGTCGGGATAGCTGTCGCCCAAATGCGGCGGATCGCCGAAATCCGGCGCGACAAACTCGATCCGCGCGCCGACCTCTTCGGCCGTGCGCATCGCCTCCACAAACGGATCACACGGCTCCACCGGCACATACAGCGCCGACTTCTCCTCATCGCCCGCCGCCGGATACACCAGCACGCTCATCTGTGGCAACCGCCGCAAGGCCACGCGGAACTGCTTCTCAAGCGTTGACGGCAGCTCAATGGCGACCACGGACGGACGTTCCACGAGAATCGCCCGCCGCACCTCGATGGCGAACTCCATCCGCCCATGCGCAACCGGAAAATACCGCAGGTGCCCGCGCTTCAAATCATCCGTCGCCGTCGGCCGCTGATTCATCCAGCAACCATTTTCATCCATCTCCGCCCCCGCGCACCCCCCATGCGACAATACCCAACATGCTCCGCACCCTCGCCGCCGCTCTCCTGCTCGCCGTCTCGCTCACCGCGCAGACGCCCGACTGGCGCGCCGTCGAGGCCGAATCGCTGCGCCACTTTCAAGCCCTCGTCCGCCTCGATACCAGTGACCCGCCCGGTCTCGAACTGCCCGCCGTCGAATACCTGAAGCAGGTCCTCGAAGCCGAAGGCATCCCCACCGAAACCTTCGCCCTCGACCCCAAGCGCCCTAACCTCATCGCCCGGCTCAAAGGCTCCGGTGCCAAGCGGCCCCTGCTCATCATGGGCCACACCGACGTCGTCAATGTCGACCCCAAGAAGTGGACCTTCCCGCCCTTCGGCGCCACGCTCAACGGCGGCTACATCTACGGCCGGGGAACGCTCGACGACAAGGACAATCTCGTCGCCTGCCTCATGTCGATTCTCCTGCTCAAGCGCCTCAACGTGCCGCTTGACCGCGATGTCATCTTCCTCGCCGAATCCGGTGAAGAGGGCAGCGTCCGCTTCGGCATCAAGTATATGGTCGACAACCATTACGGCAAGATCGACGCCGAATACTGCCTGGCCGAAGCCGGTGGCGGCGTGCGCACGGCGGGCAAGCTGCATCACTATCAAGTCGCCACCGCCGAGAAGATCCCTTACGCCGCAAAGCTCATCGCCACCGGACCCGCCGGCCATGGCTCCCGCCCGCTGCGCACCAATGCCATCGTCCACCTCTCGCGGGCCGTCGCCAAGATCGCCGCGTGGCAGCCCCCGATGCGCTTGAACGATACGACACGCGCCTACTTCGAACGCCTCGCCACCATCAGTTCACCCGCCGAAGCCGAGCGCTACAACAACCTCATCCACCCTGACCGTACCGCTGCCATCCAGGAATACTTCGCCGACAAAGAGCCCGGCCACAACTCCATGCTCCGTACCTCCAGCTCGCCCAACATTATCCAGGCCGGCTACCGCGTCAACGTCATCCCCTCAGAGGCCGTGGCCACGCTCGACATCCGCGCCCTGCCCGACGAAAAGATCGATGCGTTCCTTGATCAGATCCGCGCCGTCATCAATGACCCCGCCGTGAAGGTGGTCCGCGAGGACCGTGACACGCGCCCCGGCGCACCTCCCTCGCCCATTCAGAACGAGGCTTTCCGCACGCTCGAAACGCTGGTGAAGAAGCACTACGATGGCGTCGTCACGTTGCCGCAGATGCAGACCGGCGCCACCGACATGGCCTACCTGCGTGCGCGCGGTATGGCCTGCTACGGTATCGGCCCCGCCGTCGATACCGAAGACGGCCCCAAAGGCTTCGGCTCACACAGCGATCAGGAACGCATTCTCGAATCCGAGCTTTACCGCTTCATCCGCTTCCACTACGACGCCGTGGCCGAACTCGCCCGCCGCCGGTAGCGCCCGCTCTCACAACCGCGACGAGCCCTCACACCCGCAGCAAGCCCCGGAATCCCCGCGCCGCATAATACGACTGCGCGCCGTTGTGATAGACGAACACCGTGTCGTAGCGGCGGTCGCAGAACAGCGCTCCGCCCAGCTTCCGGATCGCCGGGGGCGTCTGCACCCAGCTTGACGTCTTCAGGTCAAACTCGCCCAGCTCTTGCAGCCGCCGGTACTCGGCTTCCGTGAGGATCTCCACGCCCATGGCCGCCGACAGGTTCATCGCGCTGTCTTTGGGCGGGTGCTCCTTGCGCTCCTTCCGCGCCTCCTCGTCGAAGCACAGGCTCCTGCGCCCTGCCGGGCTCTCCGCCGCGCAATCGACAAACAGGAATTCGCCCGTTGCCTCATCGCGCCCGATTACGTCCGGCTCGCCCCCCGTCCGTTCCATCTCCGCCAACGCCGATAGCTTCCCGGCGTTCTGTTCCAGCCGCGCTTCCACCGCCGCCCACGCGATCCCTTGGTGCCGCTGCGGATGCTTCGCGAAACGCGCCTGCAACACCGCCACCAACTCACGCCCCTGCCCGGCCGCCAGCTTCTTTGCCGCCATCCTCATCCTCCGTCCCCCGCGTCCTCCGTCCTGCGCCCCTTCAGTCCTGCGCCACCGCCCGCGGAATGTACCGCAACGCTTCGCCGCCCAGCGTCTGCAACACGGCCAGGTGCAGCGCGTCGCGCAGCGGCATCTTGTTCTGTTCGAGCGCCCGCACCTTGGTCGCAAAGCGGGCAATGTTGATGCCATCGCGCACCGTGTAGCGCTCCTCGTTGGAATGCGCCACCTGCAGGAAGTCGGTCACATAGTCGAGAATCTGCTGATCGCCAAACGGCAGGTTCTCGCGCAGAATCTCCAACTCCTCTTCGCGCTCGGGGAAGTCGATCAGGATCTGCGGCTGCAACCGCGATTGAATGTACTCCGGCAGGTCAAACGTGGAAGCGTCGTCGTTCATGGTCGCCACAATGCGGAAGTTCGGATGCGCGCGGATCTTCACCCCGGCCACGATCGATTCCACATAGCGCCGGTTGTCGAGCAGCGGCGCCAGCGACGCCCAGCTCTTCTCCGACATCCGGTTGCCTTCGTCCAAAATCGCGATCCCCCCGCGGACCATTGCCGACACCAGCGCCGAGGCCACATACCGCAGCTTCTTTTCACCCTCAATCACCGGCGTCACCAGCAGATCCTCAGGCCGCGTGTCCACCGTGGCCTGCATGATGAACACCTCGCGGCCCAACCGCCGCGCCGCCGCATAAGCCAGCGTCGTCTTGCCCACGCCCGGCTTGCCGATCAGCCGCGGGTTCATCGGCAGGTCGCGTTCGTCCACCACCAGCCAGGCTGCCAGCAACTGCCGCATCACCTCTTCCTGGCCCACCCATCGAACCGCCAGTTCGTCCGGATGCGCCAGGTGAATCGGTACGCCGTCAATTTCAACGATCATGAACCTCTATTGTCCGCAATTGGTAGTCAGCGTGCACCTGAGCTTAGGGGAATTCTCCCCGAGAGGTGGCATATGCGGGTTGCTGCAACATTTATCATGCTCACGGCGGCTGTGGCTCTATGGGCCCAGACGCCGCCCATCACGGCGCAGGCGGCACGCGGCAAAGTGTTGTTTTTTGAGACAACGAAAGGCCAGCCGTGCGCTACCTGCCACCAAATGGAGGGAAAAGGCTCAGAAGCCGGACCGGATCTCAAGCTGATCGCCGCCCTCAGTCCCAAGGGCATCATCATGGCCGTCCTCTCTTCCCGGACCGCCTACATGCAGGAAGTCAAAACCGCCGCCGGCCAGACCTTTCCCGGTCTTCTCAAGGGTCAGGCCGGTGACGTTTCCACGTATTACGATTTCTCCACCACGCCGCCCACCAAGCGCGACTTGAAAAAGGCTGAGATCACCGACACCAAGGACAACGCCCAGTGGAAACACCCGCCTGAGTCCACCGGCTACTCCGAGGACGAATTGGCCGACGTCATCGCCTACGTTCGCTGGGCCGGCAAAGGCCACACCACAGTCGTCAAACCGGAAGATATGAAGCACTAGCCGCCCCCCGGGCGGTCGTTTGCCCGCTCACGCAGAAGTGCCTTTCGGACGCCCGGTCAGGCGGAGCCACGCGCTGCCGCCCGGCCGGGCGGAGCCGTCTTCCGGCGCGCCCAGGCGATCAGCCGCATATGTGCGCGCAGGGCGAGCATTCACGCACTCGCACGCCAGGTCGGAGGGATACGCACAGCTCAACTAACTCAATCGGTGTCTTGGAAAATTGAAAGGGCGTATGGCTTCGGAGGTTACCATACGCCCTAGGGACGGAGGATTCAGAGACTCAATCTGAAATCCTTGTGTGTCGCGAGCACCTTCTTAGGTGGAGGTAGTGCTCGCAACGAGTGATCCCACTGTACCGTTCCAAGGCCTTGTTGGGGAATAGTAAAACAGTCCAGTTCGGTACTAGTACGGGCCATGGTTCTCCTGTCCTACCCCGGTGGTACAATCCCCGTGGATGAAACGCACAATCCCGCGCAGAACCCTGCTCGCGGCCCTCGCCGCCCCCCTGCCCATCCTCGCTCAACCGCAACAGGCCCAACCCCAACAGCGCCCGAACATTCTTCTCCTTCTCGGTGACAACTGGGCCTGGCCCCACGCCGGCGCATGCGGCGATCCGGTGGTGAAAACCCCTGTCTTCGATCGCATCGCCGCTGAAGGCATCCTCTTCACCCACGCCTTCGCCCCCAACCCCTCCTGTTCGCCCTCGCGCTCCTCACTGCTCACCGGCCAGGAAACCCACCGCCTCGGCGCCGCCGCCAGCCTCTACGGCACCCTCCAGGCCAGCATCCCCGCCTACACCACGCTCCTCGAACAGGCCGGCTACTTCGTCGGCTTCTCCATTAAGGGCTGGGGGCCGGGCACGCCCGCCGACGGCGGATACTCCAAGAACCCCTGCGGCAACCAGTTCCCCAGCTTTGAAGCCTTCCTCGCCGCCCGTCCCAAGGACAAGCCCTTCTGCTTCTGGTACGGCACCCACGACCCGCACGTCCCCTGGGACCGCAACCCCGCCGCCCGCGCCCGCATCGCGCCCTCCTCCATCACCATTCCGCCCCACCTCCCCGACGCCCCGGAAACCCGCAACGACATCCGCGGCTACTACGCCGAAGTGGAGCAATTCGACCTCGAAGCCGGCGCCATTCTCGACCGCCTCCGCCGCGACGCCCAACTCGACAACACCCTCACCGTCATGACCAGCGACAACGGCTGGCAGATGCCCCGCGGCCTCGCCAACTGCTACGACCTCGGCGTCCGCATCCCCATGGCCATCCGCTATCCCAAAGCTGTCCGCCCCGCCTCCCGCCACGACGGCTTCGTCACCCTGGCCGACCTCTGCCCCACCTTCCTCGAAGCCGCCGGCCTGCCCATCCCCTCCACCGTCACGGCGAAGAGCCTCCTCAGGCCGCCCGCCCGCGATGCCGTCTTCCTCGAACGTGAACGCCACGCCAACGTCAGGGCAGGGAACTTGAGCTACCCCATCCGCGGCATCCGCACCCGCGACTACCTCTATCTCCGCAACCTCAACCCTGACCGCTGGCCCGCCGGCGATCCCACCTTTTACTGGGCCGTCGGCGAATACGGCGACATC
>JAFLBB010000223.1 GCA_017304135.1 Acidobacteriota bacterium
GCAAACATCGCGGCCGCGCCCCGGAATGCTGGCGATTCTTACATTTCGCAACATCCGGCCAACGGCGCTTTACATCGGGCGGGGTAGCCGGGGGAGTCCTTCACCTCCTGGAGCTGTTTGAGGTGGCGCTCGGTGTGGGCGGCGATGAGGAGGATCCACTGGTAGGCGTCGAGTTCCCTCATGGCGGGGTGGGGGGCGACGAAATCGCGGAGGGGGATGTCGGTTTTCTCGACGAAGTGAATTGTCTTGTCGCGTGAGGCGAGGAAGGCGGCGCGGGTGGCGGCTAGGTCGGCGAATTTTCCGGCCGGGACGATGGGTTCGGGGGCCTGGAATTTCTGGGAGCGGTCAGGGACGGCTTTCTGGACGATCTCATCCTTGCCTTTGGTGGCGGCCTTTTGTTCGGCGGTGGCGGGGGGGGCTTTGAGGAGCTTGTCGGTGAGGATATTCATGATGAATTCTTCACTGACGGCGATGTGTTCGGCGACTTCGGCGACGGACCAGCGGTCAGGGGCGGCCTTCCACTTGGCCTGGGTGGGGGAGACAGAGGCGACGGCGTCGACGTACTGTTTGCGGGTGGCGTGGAGGTAGCTCATGGCGCGGTCGCGCTCGGATTTGGTGAGCGGTTCGGCGGCGAGTGTGAGGGGGAGAGACAGAAGGAGTACCAAAGGTAACGAGGAGGTGCGCATAGGTGCCCTCTTATGAGGGTAACTGATCTGGGATCGTGCGGTGGGGGGTAGAAATTGGCTGTGGATATACACATCGATATCTATTCGATACTGCGGGGGAGGCCGATAGAACTGCGGGGAGGACTCCATCCTCCGGTCCGAAGCGCGATGGCAACTCCGAATCCATCCAATACGAAACTCGACCTGTCGGGATCGCTGGCGAAGCAGTTGAAGCCGTTTGAGCTGGACTTTGAACTCGATGTGAGCGAGCGGCAGCCGACGATTCTGATTGTGGACGATTTGGAGATCAACCGGCGGCTGTTGCGGGCGATGTTGAAGGCGGCGCCGTACCGGGTGTTGGAGGCGAGGCGGCCGGCCGAGGCGCTGACGGTGTTGGAGAGCGAGCAGGTGGACCTGCTGATTCTGGACCTGATGATGCCGGAGATGAGCGGGCTGGAGTTTTGCCACCGGATCAAGAGCAACCGGCGGACGCAGTTGGTGCCGATCCTCATGATCACGAGTGTGCAGGGGATTGAGAACGAGATTGCGGGGATTGCGTCGGGGGCGGACGAATTTCTGATCAAGCCGCTGCATCCGGACGTGGTGCGGACGCGCATCCGGGCGATGTTGCGGAACAAGGCGGCGATCGATTCGCTGGAAGAGGCGGAGACGATTCTGTTTGCGCTGGCGCAGGCGGTGGAGAAGCGGGACAAGTACACGGGGGACCATTGCGAGCGTCTGGCGCGGTATAGCGTGATGCTGGGGTCGGCGATGGGGCTGGCGCGGTGGGAGCTGGTGGCGCTGCACCGGGGCGGGTTTTTGCATGACATCGGTAAGGTGTCGGTGCCGGACGCGATTCTGTTTAAGAAGGGGTCGCTGACGGAAGAGGAATGGATTGTGATGCGGGCGCACACGGTGAAGGGGGAGGAGATTTGCCGGCCGATGAAGACGCTGGCGCCGGTGTTGCCGATCATTCGCAATCATCATGAGCGGTGGGATGGGACGGGGTATCCGGATGGGTTGAAGGGGGAGCAGATTCCGCTGACGGCGCGGATTTTGCAGATCGCGGATATTTTCGATGCGTTGACGACGGCGCGGCCATACAAGCCGGCGTTCAGCCGGGCGGAGGCGCTATCGACGCTGGACGCGGAGGCGGCGCGGGGGTGGCGCGATGTGGAGCTGGTGAGTTTGTTCCAGGAGTGCGTGCATAAGCTGGAGAACGACGAGGAGCCGGAGACGCCGTGGGCGAGCGATCTGGCGCAGTCGTTGGAGAATATGCGGCAGTCGTTGTCGCGGTAGGTGGGGCGGCGGAGGGCGCGATTGTGGTGGGCGCGTGTGGCGTACATGCTTCCACTTCGAATTCGGCTTGTGGGAATGAGGACTTAAGGTACACTACGTATGAGGAGGAAGTGTACCTATGGATGCGTTAAAATTCAAGACATTGGTGCACTACATCTGCTGGCGCTGCAACGACCCGGTTGAACTTGGGTCCATCAAGCTCAACAAGACGCTGTGGCTGTCTGATTTTCGTTCGCACTATCAGCATGGCCAGTCGATCACCGGAGCCAGGTACGTGAAGCGTCAATACGGGCCGGTACCCGCCGCCATCCTCCCCATGCAGAAGGAACTGGAGTGCGAAGGGCGGCTTGCCGTGAAGACGACTGACTATCACGGTTACCAGAAGACTGAGTACAAGGCACTGACTGCGCCGGACACCAGCATCTTCACCGATCGGGAACTGGAGATCATCGATCAAGCGATAGATTTCGTGTGCCGGCAGAACACCGCCAAATCAATCAGTGAGCATTCTCACGACGAGATCTGGCGGATGGCCGAAATCGGCGAGGAGATCCCTTACTTCACTATCTTCGCGAGGCCGGGCGAACTGACCGAAGATGAGATCATGTGGGGGGCCGAGCAGATTGAATCAGCGTAGGGCTCCCATTCTCACAATCGTTGAGTCGATTGAGGTGAGCCAGAAAATCGACGCCGAGCGAGCAATCTATCCGCGCTTGGAGGAAGCATTCGACGCTTTGAAATGGTATCTCGCAAGGCGCCCCGATAGTGGATACCTCATGGACGATGTGCACTGGCTGTTCAAGCAGAGCGGTGACACCCAAGCCAAGATTCCTTCCCTCGTTGCGGTGTACACGTTTGATCATAGGCAACTGGAGATTCTCCACCTGTTGGTCCGTCTTCCCCATCTTTGACAACCCGAGAATTCAGCATTGCCATTCGCCTCAGGCGTTGCGGAGCGAGGCGGCTTGGGATTGCACCTTTCGAAGGGCGTCGGCTACGTACTCCATATCCTGCTTGGGGCCTAAGAGCATGGTTTGGGTGAGCCACATGGCCTGGTTGCAGAGGGCGTCGTTGACGGGGCAGTCGTTGTGGGCGGGCCAGTCGCGCATGGTTTTGTCGCCGTAGACGGCGCGCCAGGCGGGGGAGGCGAACTCGTTGGCGAGGAAGGGCTCCTTGTTGAGGGGCTTGTAGCCGCCGGAGACGGGGATGCCTTCGGCTTTGAGGGCTTTCAAGAGCGTGTCTTTGTCGATGCCGGCGAAGGCTTCCTTGTCGATGCGGAACATGTAGAGGTGCCAGGCGCTGCGGGTGCAGCCTTCGTAGTTCTTGACGGGTTTGACGCCGGGGATTTCGTTGAGGAGTTTGGTGAGATACGCCGCGTTGGTTTCGCGGGTTTTCGATTGCTCCTCGAGGCGGGTCATCTGGGCGGTGAGGAGGGCGGCCTGGAATTCGGTGAGGCGGAGGTTGGCGCCCATCTGGCGGTAGGAGAAGTCGCTGCCGTCGGTTTTCCGGGCGCGGCCGTTGGTGTGGTAGGTGTAGACCTTTTCGATGAAATCGGCGTCGCTGGAGCAGACGGCGCCGCCTTCGCCGGCATTGAGGTTTTTGGAGGCCTGGAAGCTGAAGCAGCCGGTGAGGCCGAGGGTGCCGACCTTTTTGCCGCGCCATTCGCCGAGGTGGGCCTGGCAGGCGTCTTCGATGACGGGGATGCCGCGGCGTTTGCCGAGGGCGAGGATTTCGTCGAGGTTGGCGGGGCCGCCGGCCATGTGGACGGGGAGGATGAGCTTGGTGCGGGGGGTGAGTTTGGCTTCGATTTTGCGGTGGTCGATTTGGAAGGTCTCGAGGTCGGAGTCGACGAAGACGGGGAGGGCGCGGTGGAGGAGAACGGCGTTGACGGTGGCGACGAAGGTGTAGGGGGGGACGATGACCTCGTCACCGGGGCCGATGCCGAGGGCGCCGAGGGAGGCGATGAGGGCGCTGGTGCCGTTGGCGGTGGCGACGACGTGGGGGGCGCCGAGGAGGCGGGCGTAGGCGGCTTCGAAGCGCGAGACGGCTTTGCCGCCGCCGCGACCCCACTGGCCGCTGCGGAGGACGTCGAGGAGGGCCTTTTCCTCAAGCTGATTGAAGCGGGGCCAGGAGGGCCACTGGGCGGTGCGGACGGGTGTGCCGCCGTGGAGCGCGAGTTTGGCTTTGGCAGCGGGGGCGTCGGCTGGGGCGGCGGCCGGGGCCGGGATTGCGGAGAGGGAGGCAGCGGAGGCGGCCGTGAGGGTGCCCGCGAAGGTTCGCCGTTTCATGCTCACATGGTACTCTTCGCAAGAGTGCCCGCAAAGCCCGCCACCGATTCTCTGCGCTTATTGGACGCCGATATTGTCGAATGCAGCCGTTGTCCGCGGTTGCGGGCGCATTGCGAAGAGGTGGCGCGGGTGAAGCGGCGGGCGTACCGGCATCAGCAGTATTGGGGGAAGCCGGTGCCTCCGTTTGGCGATCCGGCGGCGCGGTTGCTGATTGTGGGGCTGGCGCCGGGGGCGCATGGGGCGAACCGGACGGGGCGGATGTTCACGGGCGATAAGTCGGGCGATTTTTTGTATGGCGTGTTGCACAAGACGGGGTTTGCGACGCAGGCGGTGAGCCACTGGCGGGATGACGGGCTGGAGTTGCGCGATGCGTGGATTACGGCGTCGGCGCGGTGCGCTCCGCCGGACAACAAGCCGACGACGGAGGAGATCAAGGCGTGCCGGGGGTTTTTCGTGCGGGAGTTGGGGTTGTTGACGAATGTGCGGGTGGTGGTGGCGTTGGGGCGGATTGCGTTTGACAACTATTTGGCTACGTTGCGGGGGCTGGCGACGCTGCGGGGGGAGGGGTTGGAGTTGAAGGCGAGCGAGGTGCCGTTTGCGCATGGGCGTGTGCATGAGTTGGGAGCGGGGCGGCCGAAGTTGATTTCGTCGTATCACCCGAGCCAGCAGAATACGTCGACGGGGCGGTTGACGGAGCCGATGCTGCGGGCGGTGTTTGAGCGGGCGCGGGGGTTGATGGGGTAGGCGGGGGCCGCCTGCGGCGGCTTTGCGCGGCCGTCGGGCGAGGGGTGGTGAGGGGCGGGCGGCGGGGAGTGCCGAGGCTTGACAGCTGTCAAGCGACACATGACAATTGTGAGTAGTGAAGATTCGAGCCTTCCGCCACAAGGGCCTGGAGCGTTTTTACGCCGAAGGAAGTGGCAAGGGGCTTCCGCCCGAGGCGCTGTCGAAACTCCGGGCGATGTTTGCCGTTCTCGATCAGATGAGCGATGCCGAGGAATTGAAGGTGTGGCCGCTCTGGAAAGTGCACCTTCTGACGGGAAATCGAAAGGGCGTGTGGAGCCTTCATGTTTCCCGCAATTGGCGGTTGACCTTCCGTGTGGAAGACAACGAGTTGCTGGATGTCGATTTCGAGGACTATCACTAGGAGACGAGCGATGCCGATGCACAATCCACCCCATCCGGGAGAGGTGATCCGGAGCGAGATTATCGAGGCGAATGGTCTCACGGTAACTGGTGCGGCCAGGATCTTAGGCGTTTCCCGCCAGGCGCTTTCAGGGCTGCTCAATGCCAATGTGGATCTGACCGGGGACATGGCCTTGCGGATTGAAAAAGCGTTTGGGCCTCGCATGGAAACGCTGATGGGGATGCAATCCGCCTATGAAATTTTCCAGGTGCGCAAGCGCGCGAGCAAGATCCGCGTCCGCCGTTACGAACCTGCAGTCCCTGCCTAGTGGGCGGCCGAGATCAGCGTCCAGCCATTTCTTGCGTGTTGGCCGGCTGCGAGGTTCCTGCAGGTACATCAGCGGGGGCCGACTCCCTTACGGTCGCGGTTCAGTTACGGGGTTTGTGGTTTGGGCGGCGGTGTGCCGGCTGGCTACAGGATGAGTCGGGAGTCGCCGTCGCGGCGGGTTAGGCGTTCGCGGTCTAGGAATTCTAAGAGGGGGATGGCGTATTTGCGGCTGACGCCGGTCCAGTCTTTGAATTCGGTGACGGTGAAGCGGGTGCCTTTGCGGGCGGCCAGGAGTTGGCGGAGGGAGTCGATGGCTTGGGTGTGGTAGACGAGTTCGGGGGAGACCTTGATGAGGCGGCGCTGGCGGAGGAGGAGTTGGAGGAGGGTTTTGGCTTTGGCGGGGGGGACGCCGCAGTGGGCGAGGACCTCGTTGGTGGCGGGGACGGCGAGGCCGCCGGAGGCGAAGGCGGATTCGATTTTGTCGAGGGCGGCGGCTTCGTCGTCGCGGAAGGCGATGGCGTGGGAGGCGAGGCGGGCGGTTTCGGCGGTGATGACGAGGGCGGGCCAGTCGCGGGCAATGTGATCGAGGAGGAAGGCGGGGGCTTCGGCGAGGACGCGGGAGCGGAGTTCTTCGAGAGGCATGCCGGGGAGGAGGGGGTTGCGTTTGTGGAAGGCGGCGAGGGTGGTTTCGATGGCGGCGCGGCGGGCGGCGATCCATTGGGGGTCGACGAACCAGTCGCGGGGTTGATCTTGGGTGCTGAGTTCGTCGCGGCGGAGGCCGGTGCGGGCGATCAATTCAGACGCTGAGAGGCCGTGGGGGGATTCGCGGAGGAGTTGGGCGAGGCGTTCGTGGATGGTGGCGGTGGCGAGGGCGGCGGTGCGTTGGGCGAGGGCGGCGCGGCGTTGGCGGAGGGGCGGGTCGATGTCGATGACGGCGCCGCCGGCGAT
>JAFLBB010000224.1 GCA_017304135.1 Acidobacteriota bacterium
GAGCTTGGGCTTAGGAGGTTCGGGTTTGGGCGGGGGGGCCTTTTTGGGGGTGCCATCGGACTCCTCGCCGATGAGCTTGGCCCAGGCGTTCTTGTCTTTGAGGTTGATGCCGGGGGGGAGGCGGGTGCCGCGTTTGGCGGAACGGGTGAGGAGGAGCGGATCGATTTCCTCGATGAGGGCGGCTTTGGGTTCGGAGCGGGCGGTGCGGTCAGAGGGGTTGCGGAGGGAGAGGCTGATTTTGCCCTGGTTTTTGCCGAGTTCGAGCAACTGCGCCTGCTCGGGGGTGACCATGAGGGTGGCGGTTTGGGTGGAGGTGGAGGAGCGGACAGCGGCTTTGGCGTTGGCGACGGAGGTTTGCTGGACCTCGGTGTTGCGGCCGACGCTGAGGACGACCACGTCTTCGAGGAGGGTGACGGTCATGGCCTCGGTGAGGGAGCCGGCGCGGGTGAAGAGGACGTCGACATGGGAGCGGGGCTGGAGGAGGCCGGAGGCGCCGGAGGCGTCGGTGAAGGCGACTGAGACGGCGCGCATGCCGGGCTGGATGGTGGCGCTGATGCCTTCGGCGCTGCCTGGGGTGGCGAGTTTGGGGGCGGTGATGGGTTCGTTTTGGTTGACGGGGAAGAGGAGGGCGCGATTGAGGGCTTCATGAGGTCCGGTGAGGGCGCCGGCGGGGAGGTCGCGCGAGGCGACGGTGACGAGTTTGAGGTCCTTTTGGGAGAGGAGGGAGCCGGCGGGGAGGTTGCGGGCGGCGGCAATGATTTTGGTGGTGGCTTCGGTTTTGGGGGCCTTGGTTTTGGCGTAGAGAAACCAGGTGAGCAGGGCGGCGGAGACCCAGGCGATGCCGAAGATGGTGAGGAGTTTCTGGCGGTCCACGGGAAACCTCTTTCTAACACCGATGCGGGGCGAAGGTTGCGCCGCTTTGCGGGAATGAATGCGCGGCGCCGGATGCGCCGCGGGGTTGGAATGAATGCGCGGTGGTGGTTCCGCAGCGGGCACGGGATGCGTGCGGATTGGGATGGCCGGAGGGCTGGGACCAGGGCGTCATGGGTTCACCGGCGGGTGCGATGGGGGTTGGGTCCAGAGGACGACGGTCGAATCGCGGTGGAGTTCGCGCCAGCCGAGGGTGGGCAGGACGCTGTTCAGAGAATAGTCGAGGGGAAGGACGGCGTGGGTGAAGCCGTGGCGCTTCCAGAGGGAGAGCCAGTGGGGGCGCACCTGGACGAGAGCGATGTAGTCCTTCATGAAGGCGGCGCCGTAGTAGTCGCTCCGGCCGTCGAAGAAGACGGGGCGGGAGCCCGCAAAGCGGTAGATGAGGTAGCCGCCGAATTTGTCGGGGGCAAAGAGACGGGCTTGCGGGGGCAGGGCGGCGAGTTGGGAAGACGCCTGGACGGGAAAGTCGGAGGCGGGGAAGCCGGTGCGGGCTTGCATGTAGGGGGTGGTGCAGAAGAGGTAGGAGGCGGTGAGAACGGCCAGGGCGGAGAGGGGGCCGGAAAGTGAGCGGTCGAGTGTGCGCAGGTTGGCGGCGTACTGGGTGAAGGCGGGGGGCCAGGGGAGTTGCGAGAACGCCCGTCCGGCAAAGGGGAGAGCGGCGAGGGCCATGAGGGGCAAGCCGCGGGCGGAGCGAATGGCGATGGCGCAGAAGAGGAGCGTGACGGCGGCGCGGGTGTAGTCGCGGCGGGAGAGAAAGAGGCCCACGGCGGAGAGCGAGAGGATGAGGGCTACGGCGATCTGCGCGGCACCGTCGGAGTGGAAGTTGAAGGACTGGAATTCGCCGATCAGGCGAAGCAGTTCGCGGTCGCGGAGGTAGTGGAAGATGTGGAGGTGAAGAGAGGGTCCGTAGGGGTTGAGGAGCGTGGCGAGGGCGGAGGCGAGGGTGGGTGTCCAGCCGAGGCGCGGTGAATAGAGCGCGGCCAGGAGGGGGAGGAGGAAGAAGCTGGCGTGGAGGTTGGCCCAGAGGGCGGCGAGGAGGGCCCAGTGGTACCAGGGGCGTCGCGGAGAGGGCGGCGCGTCGCGTTCGAGCCAGAGGAGGGCGATGAGGAGGAGGGTCCAACCGAAGATGTGGGGGCGCGCCAGCCAGTGAATGTTGGCTGTGGAGAGCATGGGCGAGGCCAGCGCGCAAGCGATCAAGAAGTTGGAGCCCAGTTGCCATTGGAGTTGAAACCAGAGCCAGGAGCATGCGGCGATCGCGACGGTGTAGAGCCAGGCGACGGCGCCAAGACCGCCGAGGCGGTGGGCGGCGCCCATGAGGACATCCGCGGCCCATTCCCAGGCGACCCAAGCGGCGGCGGGTTTGCCGAACGAGTAGGGGTCGAGGCGGGGGAGGGTGAGCGAATCGAGGATGCGCTCGCCGGTGCGGATGTGCCAGCCCGAATCGGAGTCGCGAAAGAGCCTGTGCGGACCATCGAAGAGGAAGAGGACGTAGACGAGCGTAAGGAGTGCCGCCGACGTAGAAAGGTCGGGCAGGCACCAACGCCGCCAGGTGGATTCCACCGCGATGGCCAGGACGAGGCGCCGCGGCTACTGGCCGGCGGCTCCGATGCTGGCCAGACCGTCAGTGATGCTCTGGTAGAGGCTGACGACGGCTTGGGACAGGGTGTTGACGGTGGTGATGAGGGCCAGGCCGACGGCCGCCACGATGAGGGCGTATTCGACCAGGTCCTGACCGCTTTCGTCGCGCCAGATGCTGAGCAGCAGATGTTTCATGAGGACTCTCTCCCGTTTTTCTCTTGGCCTTGGGCAGCGCTCATTGCTGGGCGGCCTGCGTGGGGCTGGTTTTCTCCCGGCTTTCGGTGAAGCCGAGGGTGGATTTGAATGTCTGAGCTATTTTCGCCCAAGCGGAGGCGCGGCGCACGGAATTCGGTTCCAGTACGGCCGGCCGGCCGTCGAGTGAGGCCAGGATGGCCATGTTGCGGAGGGCGGCGGGGTGGTTGGGCTCGTAGCCAAGGGCGATATTGAGTTCGCGGCGGGCTTCTTTGTGGCGGCCAGTTTCGATGTAGAGGGTGGCGAGATTGGAGTGGGCGGCGGCGGGGCCGGCAAGGGATTTCCAGTGGGCGAGGGCACGGGTGGGGTCGCCGGAAAGTGCGAGGGCCGTGGCGAGGTTGTTGCGGGCGGTTTCGAGGCGGCGGTCGAGGGAGAGGGCGGTTTCGAGGGCGGCAGCGGCGTCGGTGTAGCGCTTTTGGAGCAGGAGATTGTTGCCAAGGTTGTTGTGGAGGGAGGCGAGGGTGGAGGGTGAGGCGCGCTGGGCGCGGGCGAGGGCTTCGCGATGGGCGGCTTCGGCGTCGGCGTGGCGGTCGAGGGAATCGAGGAGGATGCCCTTCCAGGAGAGAAGCTGGCGGGAGGCGTGGAGGCGGAGGCCGTCTTCGGTAGCTGTGAGGGCTTGATTCGTGAGGGCCGGATCCTGGAGGGCCAGGGAGTGGAGGATGCGGATGAGATCGAGGCGGGGGGCGGAGGCTTCGGGGTGGCGGGCGAGGAGGATGCGGTAGTGTTCGACGGCGAGTTCGGGCTGGCCGGTGGATTCGTAGCGGGCGGCGAGGCGGGCGCGGGCGTCGAGGTCGTCAGGAGCGGCGAGGACGCGGCGGCGGAGGGCGTCGGCCTCGAAGTCGCCGGTGGAGGCAAGCTCGGCGTTGGTAGAGAGCTGGACCTGGCGGTCCATGCCGCGCTGGACGGCGGTGGGCCAGGACGTTGCGGGGGAGGAGTTACGGGCGGATGAGGGGCCGCGGGAACAACCCTGGAGGAGGGTGAAGGCGAGGATGAGGCAGGTGAGGAGGCACGCCGGAGAAGTCATGCGGGTATCCGATTTTACTCTTTCTCCACCCGTTCGATATCCAATTGATCGCCGACAGCCGTGCTGGTTTTTCCGGCCATCCCCGCGGGAAGTTCGAGCACGGAGTGAGCCCGGAGGCAGAAGCTGATGCGGCGTCGGGGCATTTCCGGCCTAATTTTCAATACGACGCGTTTCTTGCTGAGGTAGATGACATCGATGGGGAATTTCATGCCGAAGGTATGGACGCCTTCGCAGGGGGTGATTAAAAGTCCTTCACCTTGGGGTAAGGAATCGTGTTTGAGGAGGCCGGTGCGGCGTGTGGCGCTGGTATTGGCCAGGATCGCGCGGTCGGCGAGGAGAGACTGTTTTGTAAGATTCCGAATCACCAGAGTCAGGGGCAGGCTCCTATCCAACACCGAGGTTCCGAAAATGTTGCGGTGCGCTCGAAACTTCCCGAAAAGGGCAGGGTTTAGGTTATCGTATCCATGATGCAGTCGCAATTGCGCGCAAGCGTGAAATCAACGTTGGCGATCCTGTCGGTGGTGATGATGATGCCGCCCTGCGTGTGGGGGCAGGCGACGATCTCGACGGGAGCTGTGTTTGGCGAGGTGGTGTCGCTTGGCGGAACACCGAGCGACCTGGTGTTGGATGAAGACCGGGGCCGGGTGTACGCGGTGAGCTCGGGATCGAACCGGGTGAACATCTACGACTACGTGAACAAGGTGGTGACGGGTTCGATTGAGGTGGGGAACTTTCCCTCGTCGGCGGCGCGGAGCATGGATGGGCGTTACCTGTACGTGACCAATACGGGGAGCACGACGCTGAGCGTTGTGGATTTAAATTTGGACCGGGTGATTCAGACAGTGAGCCTGCCGGCCAAGCCTGAGGGAGTGGAAGTCGGCTTTGACGGACGGGTGTTGATCACGACGCAGGGTTCGGGGACACAGAATGCGCAGAACACGCTGCTCGTGTTTGACCCGGCGCTGCAGGCGGGCCAGCAGGTGTTCGCGGTGAGTTCGCCGCCGCCGATTAACACGCCGAACCCGCTGCCGGCGGTGTTTATCGGGCGGCCATCGACGCCGTTTCCGGGGCGGTTGATCCGGACGCCGGACGGGCAGTTCATTATCGGGATGGTGGCGATCAACCAGACGACGACGTCGGCGCAGACGACGCTGTTTGTGTATGAAGCGGCATCGGGGACGGTGTTGCGGAACCGGACGGTGACGGGGCAGTCGACGGTGTTGTCGATTTCGCCGGATGGGTCGCGGTTCATGGCGGGCTCGACGATGTATGACGCCTCGACGCTGGCGGTGATCGGGCAGGTGAGCTCGGCGAATTTTCCGTTTGTGATTTCGTCGACGAACACGAACCCGGCGATCCAGACGAATTTCAATTTTGGTGGGAGTTTCTTTTCGCCCGACGGGGCGGATGTGTATGCCTCGTTCAACGTAGGGGCGAACTCGGCGACGGTGCGGCCGGTGTCGAATTACCTGCTAGTGGGCTCGAGCAAGAACCTGGGGGTGAGGCTGGGGTTGCGGCTGCAGGAGTCGATCATCGGGAAGATTGTAGGGCCGTCGAGCGGGGCGGAGGTGATTGCGGCGTCGGAGTCGGGGCTGGTGCGGTTGCCGATGGGCTCGCTGTTTGACTATCCGATATTGCAGCCGGAGTCGACGACGGTGTTTCTGGCGAACGACCCCTGCAACAAAGGGATTGCGCGGGCGGCGGTGCGGGTGAATAACCTGGGGTTGGGCAAGTTGACGTACACGGTGCCGGTGGTGACGACGGCGTTGATTGCCGAAGTGGACACGGGCGTGGCGCCTTCGACGATCACGTTCACGATGGAGCCGGGGCGGACGGCGGTGGTGCGGCAGGCCGGGACGAACATCTTTACGGGCGCGGGCAATGGAGGCGGGACGGCGATCAACGTGGTGCTGGCCTCGCGCGAGGCGGTGAATTTTCCCAACGTGATGAGGGTGTTCATGAATTTCCGGCAGAGCGACCAGCGCGGAGTGATCTATCCGCTGGCGACGGGGTTGACGAACACGGAAGGGCTGCAGGAACTGATTCTGGATGAGCCGCGGGGGCGGGTGTACATTGCCAATGCGGGGTTCAACCGGATTGAGGTGTTCGACATCCGGCGGCAACGGTTTATCGAACCGATCGAGGTGGGACAACTGCCGCACTCGATGGCGATGTCGCTGGACCGGTCGACCTTGTATGTGGGCAATTCAGGGGGAGAGGCGATTTCGATAGTCGATTTGGATTTGCGGCGGGAGACGGGGAACATCACGTTTCCGCCGATTCCGCGGCCGGGCAACCAGACGGTGGTGAGGCCGCTGTCGCTGGCGATGACGCGGTCGGGGCTGCAGTTTGTGATGTCGAATGGCGGGTTGTGGCGGGTGTTTGGGACGGAAGCGACGCCGAGGGCGGGGAGCACGGTAATCAGCGGGACGGCGACAACTTCGACGCTGGGAAACTCACCGCAGCACCAGTTGGCGGCGACGCCTGAAGGCGACTACATGATTGCGCTTTCGGGGGCGACGGGGAACGGGTATTTGTTCGATGCGGGGGCCGATGCGTTCACGGTGGGCCGGACGCTGTTCCAGAACCCGATTCAAAGCTATTACGGGCCTTTGGCGGCGGCGCAGGAGAATTCGTACTTCTTGGCGAACGGGTTGATTCTGAGCCCGTCGCTGGCGGTGACGGGTGGGGCGGAGCGGCCGGGCGTGACGACCACGACCCCGCCGGCGGGACCAGGACTGCCGCCGACACAGACGACGGTGAGCGCGGGGCAGCGG
>JAFLBB010000225.1 GCA_017304135.1 Acidobacteriota bacterium
TGGAAGCGAAGCAGCGGGAGGTCCTCTACTATCTGACCGCGGATGGCGTTGCTCCATTTGAGCGGTGGTTCTTCGGATTGAGGGACGCGAAGGCGCGAGCGCAGGTGCTGACGAGGATTGCCCGGGCAGGGTTCGGGAACTTTGGGGACCATGCGGCCGTGGGCGAAGGCGTGTGTGAGTTGCGGATTGATTTCGGTCCGGGCTACCGGGTTTATTACGGGATCGATGGGGATGGGATTGTGATGTTAGGCGGGGGCGACAAGAGCACGCAGGCGGGGGATATTGAATCCGCCAAGGTGCGATGGAGGGATTACAAGGAGAGCGATGCCTAAGCGAACGAAACCGCACAGCGAAATGTTGATGACTTACTTGCGGGACCGCGAGGCGGCGGTGGAGTATCTGAACGCGGCGCTGGAGGAGGGGGAGGATGTGTTTCTGCAGGCATTGCGCGAGGTGGCGATGGCGAATGAGTTGCCGATGTCGCGGATCGCGTCAGAGGCGAGCGTGAGCCGGGAGAATCTGTACCGGATGACTTCGGCTACGGGGAATCCGACGCTGGAGAATTTGACGGGGTTGTTGCGGGCTTTGGGGTTGCGGATTGAGGTGAGGGCGGCGGAGGAGGTGAGGGGGTGAGAGCCCGGCGCGCATCATTAGGAGACTCGAAGGCAGGCATGGGCACATGTAAGCTGTGCCTCAAAGTCCGTCCGCTCGTGGAGGGCCACGTGCTATCTGAGTTCCTCTACGCAGACCTCTACGACCCAGATCGGCACAAGTTTCATGAATTCCACACTGACAGCACCAAGAGAAACGTGCGGCGTTCCAGCGGCTACTACGAACGTATGATGTGCGACGATTGCGACAATCGGATCATCAGTGGGTACGAGACATATGGCGCAAGGGTACTAAACAGAGGGGTAGAGCTACTTGAGGTGAACGAGGACGGTTGCCTTGTTTCACGCGGAGTGGATTATGCAGACTTCAAGCTCTTCCAGATATCGCTCCTATGGCGGTCAGTGATCTCTACAAGGGACGAATTCAGAAACATAAGCGTCGCGCCTCAAGATGCAGAACGAATGCGCCAGATGTTGTTCGAAAGGGATCCCGGGGAACCACAGGAGTACGGGTGTGTCATGCTGATTCCTGAGCGGTACGACCAACTTAAGCATGCGATTCTACCACCTGAATACGTACGGCTCGATCGCCACGGAGGTTTCCGCCTGCTGGCAGGTGGATTCTGGTGGCTCTACCTGGTTTCAGACGACGGAGTTTTCGAGCATAAGGAGTACTTCCTTTCCACTGAGGGGACGTTACGGTGCGTATATGAGGACAGGAGCAATAACTTCATTAACCAGCTCGCACGGGATCTCGTCAAGAATCCAACATTTCCCAAATGTCCCTGAACGACGCACTGCAAAGTGAGGACTTGCTTCAGTTGCAGCATATCCCTCACCAATGGTAGTCGATTAGCGAGCTGCTCCACATAACATGGAGCCGATGCAGCGGATCATCACCGAATCAGAATGCCGTGGAGCTGGCAGATAGTATAACCTAAGATTGCAATCTGTCACCGTAAGAATTCGCAACCATGCCGGCGAAAACCAAGCAAACTCTTGTCTTCAAGTGATCGTCATTGTGCCCCCCTCAAGTATTGGAAGTAGTTAATTACGCCCAAGATTAGGGCGAAGATTGCCCATCGTTTGCGAGACCTTTCGAGGCTTACCCTTTCACGGCTCAATTTGAGCCATTGACTCACCATGTGAGAGAGAAATGCGTCAAGAGGCATGTCCTTCAGGATCGGGCCAGCACCCAGCTCGGAAGGAGCCCATCTTCGATAGACCATCCCGCGCTTGAGGCGAATTGGAGCTGCGATGGTACTCCACATGCTCAAGGCCACCTCGGCAGTCACTTGCGACGAATTCATCTCCAAGAGGGCCTTTCGAATTGCTTCCACTTCCTCATCGAACTCCCTTCGAAGATCCTCGTCACCGGTGAATCCGACAAGTGCTTCCATTTCATCGGCAATACCAACTGATTGAGGCCACCAGAATAATGAATAGTCATCTGGCTCTTGATATATGCGATTGAAGCCGTCATCGAGTCTATCTCTAACAAGCCTGATCAATTTTCTATAGAACGGTGTGTACATCATGAGCTCACCTCCGGCACCAGAGTGGCAGTTTTGGGGCGCTCGACTTAGGTCAGTGCCCGCAGGGCGTCTCCAAATCTGCGACTGAGAGGCAAGTTCTGCAATTCGCCTCCCCGACATGCTAACGCTGGAGTTCATGTTTATCGTGGCTCGGCGGGCGTCACCACATCACTGTTTGATAAGTTGCCGTAGAACTTCAGGAATGAAAAACTTGATCACCTCCAAGCTCAGCCCGCCGCTGACCCTCAGCGCATGCTCTTTGACACGCCCCCAAACGTCTTCGCTTCGGATCTGATCCAAAAACTCATGTCCATGCCACGTAAGCGCCGCGGGCACGCTCCCCGATTCCTCGCCAGTGGCGGTAACAAACCTTGCGAGTTGTTCTTGCCACACCAGCCCCCCTTGACGCATCAAGGCTAGATGGTCAGAGATATCTTGTCTTGAATACCCAGTCGCCTCCAGCCGAAACCGACCATTCGACAACAGCTGGTTGGCTTCAACGTCGAGCAGGAGAGCGCGCACAAGGTCCATGTTGCGTTTCATAACGAGTCGACTGTCAATCAATGCGAGGTTACACCGCAACAAGTCCGAGCGCAAGAGAGTGGACGTAATAACCGCCACCCAGCAGACGAGGGATTCGGGCGGAGGACAATGATGAGGCATATGTGGCTGAGAAGCACAGGTGGACCGGGTGCCACGGCATCATCCTACGTTATGCCCTCTTTTCTCACCAGGAAGAAGTGTTTATCGAGGCCACGGCGATGTCAGAGGGCAGGCTGCAACAGTCCCAACTCCAGAGAAAATTACACCAGACACAGAAGGCGTAAACCACTAGAGGCGGGACTGACGTCCCGCCTCTAGTGGTTTCGTGCTGTGGCGT
This sequence comes from Acidobacteriota bacterium, assembly GCA_017304135.1. Lineage (GTDB taxonomy): Bacteria > Acidobacteriota > Terriglobia > Bryobacterales > Bryobacteraceae > JAFLBB01. The sequence continues at coordinate 3,027 of JAFLBB010000225.1, forward strand.
CGCTTACGGCAGCTTGGGGTCGGCGATGTCGTAGGTGACGTCTAGGGATTTGAGGAAGGCGATCAGGTCGGCCTTTTCCTTGGTGGAGAGTTTTACGGGTTTCAGGTTGGTTTTGTCGAGGTGGGGGTTTTCCTGGCCGCCTTTGGCCATGAAGTCTACCGCTTCCTCTAGGGTGGCTACGCTGCCGTTGTGGAAGTAGGGGGCGGATTTGGAGATGTCTAAGAGGGTCGGGGTTTTGAAGGCGCCGCGGTCCTTTTCGTCCTTGGAGACTACGAAGCGGCCTAAGTCGGGGCTCGCAGCTTCCATGCCGACGCCGACGTTGTGGAATTGCATGTCGGAGAGGAGTTTGCCGTCGTGGCAATTGTCGCACTTCGCCTTTTCGTGGAAGACCTTGTAGCCGCGCTGGGCTTGGGCGGAGAGGGCTTTCTTGTCGCCGGTCATGAAGCGCATCCAGGCGGAACGTTCCTTGGTGGCGACGATGGTGCGCATGAAGGCGGCGAGGGCCTTGGCGATGTTGTCTTGGGTGGCGGGGCCGCCGAAGACGGATTGGAATTGCTGGCGGTAGCCGGGGATGGCGTTCAGCTTTTTGGCGATGTCGTCAGTTGACGGACGGCCATCCTTGCCGGAGACGCCCATGTTGGCTCCGGTCCAGGCGCCGACGACCTGGCGTTCGAGGGAGGGGGCGCGGCCGTCCCAATAGATGGCGGGGAGGTAGCCGACGTTCCACATGGTGGGGGCGGAGCGGGTGAGCTTGGCGCCGTAGGGTCCCTGGCCGGTAGCGACGCCGAGGGTGAGGCCCTTTTCCTTGAGGTGGCAGGAGTAGCAGGCGTGGGTGCCGTCGCCGGAGAGGCGCTTGTCGTAGTAGAGCTGCTTGCCGAGTTCGACCTTGGCGACGGTCATGGGGTTGTCGGCGGGGATCTTCATCAACTCATAGTTGGGGACTTCGGGCCACTGCTGGCCGAAGGTGAGAGCCGCCGAGGCGAGACAGAGAACGAGCAGACGTTGCATGCGGTCGGTTCCTTTCGTGGTGTGTCGTTTCGTGGTTTCTATTATGGCTAACCGCGCGTGCTGGCGGCGGGGATTTTGCGGGTGAGGTCGGTGAGTTCGGCGATGGATTCGCTGCCGATGGTGAAGCAGTCGATGCAGTCCTGGGCGAGGGCGAATTGGAGGGATTCGTCGACCTTGTCGCGGAGGCGGCCGGCGCCGAGGATTTTCATACCGATGACTCCTTTTCCGTCGGCCTTCATTTGTTTGAGGATGGCGAGGACGGTGGCGGGGTCGGCGTCCATGGCGATTTTGGCGGGGTTGATGCGGGCGAGGTCGACTTCGACCCAGGGTTCGGCGGCGGCGGTTTTGAGGGCGCCGAGGGTGTGGCAGGAGACGCCTTTGGTGCGGATGATGCCTTTGGCCTTGGCCTCTTCGAGGACGTTCATGGCGCCGCGTTTGCGCTCGTTCCAGTTGTCGTCGAGCATGCAGTGGAGGAGGACGATGTCGAGGTAGTCGGTGCCGAGCTCGCGGCGGAAGCGGTCGAGGTCGGCGCGCATTTCGGCTTCGGTGTTGGCGTGGGTTTTGGAAAGGATGGTGACGTTTTCGCGCTTGACGTATTTGAGGGCGGCTTTGGCGTGGGGGTGGGTGCCGTACTGGTCGGCGGTATCCCAGAAGGTGACGCCGAGGTCGTAGCCGGCCTTGAAGAGATTGGCGAGGCCTTCGACGCCGAGCTTTTTGGTTTGGTTGGAGGAGCCGCCGCCGCCGTTGGTGCCGGTGCCCATGGCGAGGCGGCTGAGTTCGACTTTGGCGGGGCCGAGCTTGACGCGGTCGTTGGCGGACTTCTTCGTGGCGCCGGCGTAGAGGTGGTAGGGGAATTGGGCGAGGTTGACGGCGCCGGCGGTGGTGGCGGCGGTGCGAAGGAAGTTGCGGCGTAGCATGGTGGCTCCTGTGGATTGGGAATCCTACGTACTTGGTACGGTATCACAGGAGTGGGGGTGGGGAGGAGGGAAAGGTGAGGGATGGAGGGCGGAAGGGGCGGGCTGGCGAGGGAGTTGCATAGAGAAACAGAGCGATCACTCCGATAAAGGGTACGGGGCGGTGTGTGGGAGTTGGTGTGGGTAGGGGATTTCCAGCACAAGAAGGGATAGCCCTGGCATGGAAGAGCCTGGATGGCGTGGCTTGGCGGATTGGCACGAGGTGAGGCCGGCGGATGCGCTGGCGCGGTATCACATGGTTGCGGAGCAGAGCCGCACTGTGTTTTGGGAAGTGGACATGCTGGGGTGGTACACGCATGTCAGCCGTGTTTCGACGCTGGTGTGGGGGTATTCGCCGGAGAAGTTAGTGGGAATTCGCCACTACTATGACCTACACCCGGCAGAGGGGAGGGAGGAGTTTCAGGCGGCGAAAGGCGAGGTGCTGCGGCAGGGGCGGGCGTTCCGCGGGTTACGGAATCCGGTGGTGTGCGCGGATGGATCGATGATGTGGGTAGCAACGGCGGGGGTGCCGGTGCGGGATGGCGAGGGGAGGCTGGTGGGGTACCGGGGTTCGGACACCGACATCACGGAGCTGGTGTTGGCAGAAGAGGCGCTGCGCATGGAGCGGGAGCGGCTGGCGAACATCTTGGAGGCGTCGAGGGCGGGGACGTGGGAGATGGACGTGAGGACGGGGGCGGTGCGATTTGACGAGTTGTGGGCGGGGATGTTGGGGTACCGGGTGGAGGAGATGCAGCCGCTGACGGGTGAAACGTGGAGGAGGTTTGCGCACCCGGAGGACATGGCGTGGGTGGAGGTGGAGGTGATGGAACTGCTGTCGGGGCAGCGGGAGTATCACGACTGTGAGTACCGGGTGAGGCACAAAGAGGGCGGATGGGTGTGGGTGCATTCGCGGGGGAAGGTGGTGGAGCGGGATGGAGCGGGGAACCCGTTGCGGATCGCGGGGACGCACACGGTGGTGACCGAGCGGAAGGAGGCCGAGGGGGCGCTGCAGCGGGGCAAGGAGCTGGCTGAGGCGGCGACGAGGGCCAAGAGCGAGTTTTTGTCGATGATGAGCCACGAGATCCGGACGCCGATGACGGGGATTCTGGGGATGTCGGATCTGCTGTTGCGGAGCGAGCTAAGCGCGGAGGCGCGGGGGTTTGCCGAGGCGGTGCATGTGAGCGCGGAATCGCTGTTGACGGTGCTCAACGACGTTCTGGACTTCTCGAAGGTGGAGGCGGGGAAGCTGGAGATTGTGGAGGGGCCATTCGATTTACAGGAGACGCTGGAGGAGGTGGTGAACCTGCTGTCGTTGCGGGCGCAGGAGAAGGGGATTGACCTGGCGATCTGGTATCCGCCGGAGATGGGGCGGGTGTATGAAGGGGACGCGGACCGGATCAGGCAGATAGTGCTGAACCTGGTGAGCAATGGGATCAAGTTTACCGAGCGGGGGTATGTGCTGATCGAGGTGAGCGTGGTGAGGGGCGGTGCGGGAGAAGAGGGA
>JAFLBB010000226.1 GCA_017304135.1 Acidobacteriota bacterium
GCTCAACCATTTCGAATCGTCCATGCTGATGTTCAATCCCCAGCATCCCGACTCCGTCCCCCTTCAGGCTCATCTCGTGTGAGAATCTGTGCCCCCCTTCAGGCTCATCTTGCATGAGAAAAGACTAGAGCGGCGGCGCGTCGGGCGGACAGCGTAAAATGGGGGTTCCCCTCAAATTTTTCGAAGGAACTCCATGTCTATTTCCAGCATTGCGTTGAAGCACGTGACCTATCTGTGGGATGAGGCCAAGGCGGCGAAATTGACGCCGGCCGAGGCGCTCATCTACCGGTCGAATTTGTTGGGCGCCGATCAGCGCATCACGAACACGGGCGGCGGGAACACGTCGGCGAAGTTGACGGAGACTGATCCGTTGACGGGCGGTGAGGTCGAGGTGTTGTGGGTGAAGGGGTCGGGCGGCGATTTGCGGACGTCGAAGCTGGCCAACTTTGCTTCGCTGTATCAGGAGAAGCTGGTGGCGCTGCAGGGCATCTACGGGAAGATGACGCCGCGCGGGGCGAAGACGGAAGCCGAAGATGCGATGGTCGGCTACTATCCGCACTGCACGTTCAATTTGAACCCGCGGGCGTCGTCGATCGATACGCCGCTGCATTCGTTCATTCCGGCGAGGCATGTGGACCACATGCATCCGAACTCGGTGATTGCGGTGGCGGCGGCACGACGTTCGAAGGAGCTGACGCAGGAGATTTTTGGCGCGGAGATGGGTTGGACGCCGTGGCTGCGGCCGGGGTTTGAGCTGGGGCTTGAGTTGCAGAAGATGTGCCGCGAGAACCCGAAGCTGACGGGCATTGTGATGGGGCAGCACGGGTTGATCAACTGGGCCGAGGGGAACAAGGAGTGTTACGAGCTGACGCTGGGGATTATTGAGAAGGCGGCGGCCTACATTGAAGCGCGCGATAAGGGGGATCAGACGTTTGGCGGGCAGAAGTACGGGACGCTGCCGGAGGGGGAGAGGGACGATGTATTGTTTGCCGTGCTGCCGTGGCTGCGCGGGCAGGTGTCGCAGCAGAAGCGGTTCATCGGGACGGTGCAGACGGATGAGACGATTCTGCGGTTTGTGAATTCGAAGGATGCGGCGCGGCTGGCGGAGTTGGGGACGAGCTGCCCGGACCATTTTTTGCGGACGAAGATCAAGCCGCTGTATGTGGACTGGAATCCGCAGACGGGGACGGTGGCGGATTTGAAGGAGAAGCTGGCGGAGGGGCTGGAGGAGTACCGCAAGGATTACGCCGCTTATTATGAGCGCTGCAAGCATGAGAATTCGCCGGCGATGCGGGATCCGAATCCGACGGTGATTTTGATTCCGGGGATCGGGATGATTGCGTGGGGGAAGGACAAGAGCGAGTCGAGGGTGACGGCGGAGTTTTATAACTGCGCGGTGGAGGTGATGCGGGGGGCGGAGGCGATGGATGAGTACATTGCGCTGCCGCAGCAGGAGGCGTTCGACATTGAGTACTGGCTGCTGGAAGAGGCGAAGCTGAAGCGGATGCCCGCGGAGAAAGAGCTGCAGCGGAATGTGGTGATCGTGATTGGCGCGGGGAACGGGATCGGCAGGGCGGTGGCGCACCGTGTGGCGAAGGAGGGCGCGCACGTGGTGTGCGCGGACCTGAGCGCGGAGGCGGCGCAGGCGACGGCGGATGAGCTGACGAAGATTTACGGCGTGGGCATTGGCGTGGCGGGCAGCGGAATTTCGGGCTGCGGTCCGGCGATCGGGTTGAGCGTGAACGTGACGGACCGGGCGAGCGTGCATGCGATGCTGCGGCAGGCGGTGGTGGCTTATGGCGGGGTGGACAACATCATCGTGACGGCGGGCGTGTATATCGCGCCGGACCGGGAAGGCCATTTGACGGATGCGCAGTGGGCGCTGACGTTCGATGTGAATGTGAAGGGCAGCTACCTGGTGGCGGATGAGGCGCAGGAGGTTTGGCTGAACCAGGGGTTGCGCGGGAGCCTGGTGTTGACGACGAGCGTGAACGCGGTGGTGTCAAAGCGCGGGTCGCTGGCGTATGACGCATCGAAGGCGGCGGCGAATCATTTGGTGCGCGGGATGGCGGTGGAGCTATCGCCGCTGGTGCGTGTGAACGGGCTGGCTCCGGCGACGGTGGTGGCGGGTTCGACGATGTTCCCGCGGGACCGGGTGGTGGTGTCGCTGTTGAAGTATGGGATTGATTTTGAAGAGAGCGAGTCGACAGAAGCACTGCGGGACAAGCTGGCGAACTTCTATGCGCAGCGGACGCTGACGAAGACGGCGATTACGCCGGAGGATCAGGCCGAGGCGGCGTATTACTTGATTAGTGAGCGGTCGGCGAAGACTACGGGGCAGGTGTTTTCGGTGGATGGCGGGTTGCCGGAGTCGTTTTTGCGGTAGGGGAAAAATGGAGCCAGCCTTTTTCGCTGGGAGGCTGGCTTGAGAGCTGGGGCTTTGCACCGCGAAAAAGGTGGCAGTCCCCATTTTCGAAATAGGAGGCTGTCACTATTTAGCGGACGTAGGCGGCTAAGGTTTCCAGGTTGGTGGCGAAGGTGTTGCTGCGGATGATTTTTGAGCGCGGGGGCTGGGGGCCGTCGAAGAGCTGGATGCGGTCGTTCTCGTTGATTTCGATGGGGCGGCCGTTGATGGTGAGGACCATGGGGCGGGCGGCGAAGACGCTGACGACTTCGTTGGCTTTGCCGATGACGCCGTCTTGGAGCCAGGCGCCGCGTGAATCCATCGCCGCGATGATTTGGGCGATGCGTTCGGGCTTGGGGCGTTTGGCGAGGGGGTCGCGGTCGTCGTTGGACCAGGGGGAGAGGCCGTGGAGGTCGAGGGGGCGGCGGAGGGAATCGGTGTAGGGGGCTTTGGAGAGCGCGTCGAATTCCTTGCGGAGGCCGGCGAGGCGGCCGCCTGAGGTGAGGACGCCGTAGTGGGTGATGACGGACTCGTCGGTGTAGCTGAGTTTGTAGCCGTCGGGGCGTTTGGAGCCGGCGCCGAGGGCGTTGATCATCATGCCTTTGGTGATGTAGAGGGGGCGGTTGGTTTTGAGTTCGTAGAAGCGGGCTAGGACGGGTTCGCCGGGGCGGATGCGGCGGCGGGCTTCGGAAGGGTTGGCGACGGGGGGGAGGACGCTTGCTTCGAGCCAGCGGAGGGCGGGTGAGATGGCGTCGAGGTATTCGCGCTTTCCGGTTTCGCGGTAGAAGACCATGAGCATCTCGATGATGCTTTGGGATTCGCCTCCGGTGACAGAGGGCGGTTCGAAGACGCGGGCCCAGGCGGGGTGCATGTCGGCGTCGTATTGTTGGGCCCAGGCGGGTTGGGGTTCGGGCATTTGGGCGTCGAGGATGAAGCTTGCGCCTTTCATGGCGGCAGCGGTGTAGCGGGGTTCGTTGTAGACGCGGCCGGCTTCGAGGAGGCAGTCCATGTTGTCGATCATGGAGTTGTCGTTGAAGGTGTAGTGACCTTTGTAGATTTCGCCGGGCCATTCGCGGGACCAGGAGGCGGGGTAGCTCGCCTTTTTGGGCTGGTGGGCGGAGGGGTCGGGGAATTCGGAATAGCGCTGCGGCCAGGCGCCGTTGGCATATTGGGCTTTGACGAGGGCATCGAGGCCATAGAGGGCCGCTTCGTGAATGGCCTTGTCGGCGAAGTTGAGGAGCTTATCCACGCGCGCCAGGACACGGAGGCAGGCCTGGGTGACGTTGTCGTCGAGGGTGGTGGGGGGCTGTTTGGGGGTGGAGGGAGAGGCGCAGTTGTGTTCGGTGCGGTAGGGGTATTTCTTGCGCAGGGCGGGATCGAACTCGACGATGTAGTCGAAGCCGCCGGAGCAGAGCTGGCCTTGGACGAGGGCTTGGGCGGCGCGTTTGGCGGCGTTGAGGTAGAGCGGGTCTTTGGTGGCGGCGTAGGCTTCGAGGAAGGCCATGGCGACACGGGGGGTGCCGTCGCGCTGGTTTTCGATGCGGCCGAGGCCCTCGCTTTGTTCGGAGCGGCCGTAGGAGAGGTCTTCGGCGTAGGCGAAGTGGTAGCCGCCGTGGGGGGAGACGGGTCCTGAGTAGAACTGGGCGGCTTTGCGCATGGCGGCGAGGGCTTGGTCGCGGGTGGGGGATTGAGCGAGGAGGGAGGGAGCGATGGCGAGCAGGAGGGCAAGCGGGCGGTTCATGGGGACGAGTGTATCGTATGCTTACTGCGATGCTGAACCGACGTGAACTGCTTGCCACGCTGGTCTCCGGAGCGCTGATGGGGGCGGAGACGAAACCGAACATCGTCATGATTTATGCCGATGATCTGGGCTATGGGGACCTGGGTTGTTATGGCAACCCGACGATCCGGACGCCGCACCTGGACAAGATGGCGGCGGAGGGGATGCGGTGGACGCAGTTCTATTCGACGTCGCCGTTGTGTTCGCCGAGCCGGGCGGCGCTGATGACGGGGCGGTATCCGGTGCGGTGCGGGATTTCGAAGGTGCTGTTTCCGTATTCGACGGGCGGGTTGAAGGCGGGCGAGACGACGGTAGCCGATGCGCTCAAGGGCGTGGGGTATGCGACGGCGATTGTGGGCAAGTGGCACCTGGGGCACAAGGGCGAGTATCTGCCGACGCGGCATGGGTTCGATTCGTATTTCGGGATTCCGTACTCGAATGACATGAGTCCGGCGACGAGCAGGAGTCCGCGGAAGAGCGAGTATCCGCCGACGCCGCTGATGCGCAACGAAACGGTTGCGGAGCAGGAGCCGGACCAGAGCACGTTGACGGGCCGGTATACGGAGGAGGCGACGGGGTTCATTCGTGCGTCGGCACGGGCGAAGAAGCCGTTCTTCCTGTACTTCGCGCATACGTTTCCGCACTGGCCGCTGGCGGCGAGCGCGAAGTTCAAGGGCAAGAGCAAGCGGGGGCTGTTTGGGGACGCGGTGGAGGAGTTGGATTGGAGCGTGGGCGAGGTGTTGCGGGCGGTGAAGGAGGCGGGCGTGGAGGGGAACACGCTGGTGATGTTTTCGAGCGATAACGGTCCGGCGATGCCGCTGCGGGAAGAGGGCGGAACGGCGGGGCAGTTGAGTGGTTGGAAGAGCCAGAACTGGGAGGGTGGGCAGCGGGAGCCGTTTATCGCGCGGTGGCCGGGGCGGATCAAGGCGGGGCAGGTGTCGCACGCGTTTGGGTGCACGATGGACATCTTGCCGACGTGCGCGAAGCTGGCGGGGGCGCGTGCGCCGGTGGGGCGTGAGTTGGATGGAGCGGATTTGGGGCCGGCGTTGTTTCAGGGCGATGAGTCGCGGGAGGCGTTGTTCTTCTACTACGGGGATGTGACGGTGCGGGCGGTGAGGAAGGGTCCGTGGAAGCTGTGGGTGACGGACCCGAAGGCGGGGTTTGCGCAGAAGCCGGCGCGGACGGCGACGCCGCTGCTGTTTCATTTGGAGCATGATCCGTCGGAGCGGTTCAATGTGGCGGAGAAGCAGCCGGAGGTTGTGCGCGAGTTGACGGCGCTGGTGGACCGGCATGTGGCGCAGGTGAAGATTGGGGAGTTGCAGGAGTAAGGGATCAGCGCTTGGACCAGGAGGCGGTGGCGGGGTCGAAGCGGTAGGTGCTGGCGCGGGGGGCGTTTTCGGCGTCGCGTTTGGGGAGCGCTTGGGCGAGTTCCGATTTGACGGAAGCGAGCGCGGGGCGGGCGGCGAGGTTGACCCATTCATTGGGGTCCTGGCGGCGGTCGTAGAGCTCTTCGCCGCCGTCGTGGTAGCGGATGTAGCGGTGGCGTGAGGTGGTGACGGCGTGGTTGCCCTTGAGGTAAGTGGTGAGGACGGGGCGGGTCCACTCGGTGCGCGGGTTGGCGAGGAGGGGGCGGAGGGACTGGCCGTCGAGGTTGGAGGGAGCGGGGAGGCCGGCGAGGTCGGCGAGGGTGGGATAGAGATCGAGGAGGCTCACGGGGGCTTCGCAGCGGGTGGCGGGCGCGGTGACGCCGGGGGCCTGGATGATGAGCGGGACATGGGTGGCGCGATACCAGAGGGCTTGTTTGTGCCAGTGCCATTTCTCGCCGAGGTGGTAGCCGTGGTCGGACCAGAGGGCGACGATGGTGTTGTCGCGGAGGGGGCTGGAGTCGAGGGCGTCGAGGAGGCGGCCGATCATGGCGTCGGAGAAGGTGATGCAGGCGAGGTAGGCCTGGACGGCGCGTTTCCAGTTGCCGGTGGAGACGAGGAGGTCGTGGCGGGAGAACTGGTTGAGGGCGATTTCGCGGGCGGCGGGGGGAAGGTCGGCGAGGTCGTCTTCCTTGACGGTGGGGACGATGATGTCGTCGAGGGGGTACATGTC
>JAFLBB010000227.1 GCA_017304135.1 Acidobacteriota bacterium
GTTGGGGCGGGAGCCGGTGGGGGCGAAGCGGCGGCAGGGGGATGGGAAGACACCGGAGGGTGAGTACACGATCACGGGGCGGAACCGGTGGAGCGCGTATCATCGTTCGCTGCGCATTTCGTATCCGAATGCACAGGACCGCGAGCGGGCGCGTCGGGAGCGGGTGGCGCCGGGGGGCGACATCATGATTCACGGATTGCCGAATGGGCAGGGGCGTTGGGGGGCGGCGCACACGCGGTGGGATTGGACGGAGGGGTGCATTGCGGTGACCAGCGAGGAGATTGAGGAGATCTGGCGGTTGGTGGCCGATGGGACGCCGGTGCGGATTGAGCCGTGAGCGGGCCATGTGCGGAGGTGGGCGGGCGTGTAGAATGCCGGAGGAGGATTTCTCATGTTCACGGCCACGGCCAATCTCATTCTGCCCAGCACTGTTACCGGATCGTTTCCGCGCCCGCGTTGGTTTGACGTCAGCATGTGGGGGCGGCCGCTGGATACGTGCATGCTGGATGTGCACTTCCGCGAGAAGTTCCAGGATGCGCTGGCGGTGGTGATCAGCGACCAGGAGCGGGCGGGGCTGGACGTTTTGTGCCACGGCGATTTTCACGTGGATGAAGACATGGCGGGGCGGGCGTGGCATCACTATCCGCTGCAGCGGTGGGCGGGCTTTGAGGGCGACCACTTGCAACCGGAGGAGACGACGGCGCCGTGGCTGCACTATCCGCCGGGGACGCTGCTGAATGAGATCTACACGGGGTGGCGCTGGCCGCACGTGACGGACAAGATTGAGCACCGGCCGCTGGATTATCCGAAGCTGTGGCGGATTGCGCAGGGCAAGACGCGGAAGCCGGTGAAGTTCGGCACCTGCTGTTCGCAGGTGATGGCGCTGTTTCTGGACATCCACACGCCGAAGTACAAGGACAAGCGCGAGGTGATCTGGGACATGGCGGTGGCCATGAACAAGGAGCTGCTGGCGCTGCGCGATGCCGGATGCCGGGTGATCCAGATTGAAGAGCCGACGTTCCACTTCATGGCGAACACGTATGGCAAAGACCATGACGAGGTGAAGTTCATGATCGATGCGTTCAACCGCGAGGTGGACGGGTTGGACGATGTGGAGCTGTGGATTCACACCTGCTGGGGGAATCCGAACATGCAGCGGGTGATGGACGATACGAGCTACGCGAATTCGATTGAGATCTACCTGGAGCGGTGCAAGGGCGATGTGTGGACGCTGGAGATGAAGGACCGCAACCAGCGGGACATTGAGCTGTTTGCGCCTTTCAAGAACAGCCTCAAAAAGAAGATTGCGATTGGGGCGGTGAGCCACCGGAGTTTGCAGGCGGACCGGCCGGAGGATGTGGCGGCGGAGATTCGCAAGGCGCTGCAATACATTCCGGCGGAGAAGTTGATTGTGTCGAGCGATTGCGGCTTTGGGCGGCAGGGGTGCAACCGCGAGATCGCATTTTATAAAGCGAGCGCGATTGCGCAGGGCTGCAACATTGTGCGGAAGGAGTTGGGCGTGGCGACGACGGAGGTTCCGGCGGCGGATCCGATGTTACAGATTGACGTGGTGCCGGGGAGGAAGCGGGCGTAGAGCGGTTGGGGACGGGTGGTGGTGGCAGGTGGGGACAGCCAGCCTTTTTCGCTGGACGGTTTGCGGGTTTGGCGGAGAGTTGTGCGGCGAAAAAGGTGGCAGTCCCCGGGACGGGCGGGTGGTGGTGGCAGGTGGGGACAGCCAGCCTTTTTCGCTGGGCGGTTTGCGGGTTTGGCGGAGAGTTGTGCGGCGAAAAAGGTGGCAGTCCCCGGGCGTTCCCTGCTACGCGCGGCGGGCGGCTTTGTCGGCGTACATGGCGGTGTCGGCGCGGGCGATGAGGGCTTGCGTGGTGTCGCCGGATTGGGAGGCGGCGGTGCCGATGGCGCCGCCGATGGGGACTTTGGCGGGGCCGGAGGGGGTGTCGATGGAGTAGTCGCCGAAGACCCACTGGCGGATGCGGTCGACGAGGGGTGCAATCTCGTGGGGGTCGCAGCCGGCGACGACGATGAACTCATCGCCGCCCCAGCGGCCGACGGCATCGGTGGGACGGAATAACGGGCGGAGTTCGGCGGCGAACTGTTTCAGGATGCTGTCGCCGGCGATGTGGCCGTATTTGTCGTTGACGGGTTTGAAGCCGTTGAGGTCGATGAGGATGACGGTGAAGGGCTGGCCGCGGGCGAGGAGGAGTTCGATGTTGTGCTCGATGCCGAGACGGTTTTCGAGGCCGGTGAGCGTGTCGCGGGCGGCGAGGCGTTCGGATTCGGCGAGGCGGGCCTGGTAGGTGTCGATTTGGGACTTGAGGCTGGCCACCGATTGCTGGCCGTCGAGGACCATGCGTTCGACCGAGGCGTTGACGTTGCGGATGCTTTCCGAGAGCGATTGGCGCATCTGCTGGAGGTTGTCGAGGGCGGCGACCTCAGTGAGTTTCTGGCTGATTTCGGTGAACTGGCCGGCGTAGCGCTGGTCGCGTTCGCCGAGGGACTGGACGCTTTCGGCGACGGATTTGACCAGGTCGCGGACCTCGGTGGTGGTGCGGGCGAGGTAGTCGGAAGCGGTTTTGGTCCACTGGTCGAGTTCGGCTTCGATGCGGCGTGAGGTTTCGGCGAGGCTTTGGGGGGAGGCCGAGGGGGAGACCTGTTCCTTGAGGTTGAGGAGGCTTTGTTCGAACTGGGGGCCGGCGAGGGGGCAGACCTGGGCGCCGCCTTTGGCGAAGGCGGTGAGGGCGGAACGGTAGCCGTCGACAGCGACGGGGAGGAGAGATTCAGCGGGGGAGTCGAGGTAGCGCTTGAGCGAGATCACATAGGGGCTTATCGGACTGAGGGCTCGGTTTTGTGGGGGGAACTGGGACGGGGTGGCGGGAACTGGGGCGGGATGTGGTGGCGGGAGTTGGGGTGCGGGTGGCGCGTGAGTTGGCGTGGCGCACGGGCGTGGGGGCGGGTAGAATCAGAAGCGTATGCGGAAACTTGTGTTGATTGCCCTTTCGGCCACCTTGCTGTGCGCCGCTGACAAGCCGGAGAAAGGCTTCAAGAGCCTGTTCAACGGCAAAGATATGGACGGTTGGACGATTGCGAAGGAGAACGAGGCGACGTTCTCGGTGAAAGATGGCGCAATTGTGGCCAACGGGCCGCGCTGCCACCTGTATTACACGGGGAAGGTGGGCAATCATACGTTCACGGACTTCGAGTTGAAGGTGGACGTGATGACGAAGGCGAACTCGAACGGCGGAATCTACTTCGCCACGCAATACCAGGAGAAGGGCTGGCCGGACAAGGGCTTTGAGGTGCAGGTGAACAACACGTTCGAGAAGGACTTCCGCAAGACGGGGAGCCTGTACATGGTGCAGGACAACAAAGAGAAGCCGGCCGATGACGACAAGTGGTTTACCGAGCACATCATTGTGAAGGGCAAGAACGTGCAGGTGCTGGTGGACGGCAAGAAGATTGTGGACTGGACGCAGCCGGAGGATTGGAAGGGCGCCAACAACAGTCCGGGGCGGACGATTGCGCCGGGGACGTTCGCGTTGCAGGGGCACGATCCGGGCTCGACGGTGTATTACAAGAATATTCGTGTCAAAATGCTGAAGTAGGCGCGGCGACGAGCTGTGCTGAACGTGAAAGGGCGGTCCGTGTGGGGGACCGCCCTTTTGCTGTTTGGACTCCGGTGAGCGCCGGGTATCGGGGGCGGGCGGCGATTGCGTAGGATGTTAGTGGATGAACACAGATCCATCCGCCATCACGCGATTGCTGGCGCAGTGCAAGGAGGGCGACCGGGGGGCCCTGGATGCGCTGATTCCGCACGTCTATGAGCAATTGCACGGGATGGCGGAGAAGTGTTTCCGTGGGGAGCGGGAGAGCCACACGCTGCGGGCGACGGCGCTGGTGCATGAGGCGTACCTGCGGCTGGCCGGCGCGGAGGTGGACTGGCAGAGCCGGGCGCACTTCTTTGCGGTGGCGGCGCGGGTGATGCGGCGGATTCTGGTGGACCACGCGCGGGGGCAGCAGCGGCAGAAGCGGGGGGGCGGGGCGTGGAAGTTGTCGCTGGACGACACGCCGACGGTGGGCGCGGAGAAGCCGGCGATGATGGTGGCGCTGGATGATGCGTTGACGGGGCTGGCGGGGCTGGACGCGCGGAAGAGCGAGACGCTGGAGATGATCTACTTTGGCGGGTTGACGTATGAGGAGGCGGCGGCGGTGCTGGGGGTGTCGGTGCCGACGGTGCAGCGGGATTTGCGGATGGCCAAGGCGTGGATCTACCGGGAGATGCAGAAGGACAGGCCGGAGCCGCCGGCGGGGGAAGGCTGAGGTGGGCGAGCGGGGCGACGCGGGGCGGTGGCAGCGAGTGGAGGATGTGTTCCAGGCGGCGCTGGACCTGGAGGGAGAAGCGCGCGAGCGGATGCTGGCCGAGACGTGCGCGGGGGATGAGGCGCTGCGGCTGGAGGTGGACTCGCTGCTGCGGGCCTATGAGAGCGCCGATGGGGCGATTGACGGGGCGATTCGGGATACGGCGCGGCAGGTGGTGGGGCATGGGGAGCTGGTGGAGGGGCAACAGATTGGGGCCTACCGGATTCTGAACAAGCTGGCGCGGGGCGGGATGGGGGCGGTGTACCTGGCCGAGCGGGCGGATGGGTTGTATGAGGCGCGGGTGGCGATCAAGGTGATCCGGCCGGAGTATGCGACGAGCGAGTCGCTGTGGCAGCGGTTCCGGGCCGAGCAGCGGATTCTGGCCACGCTGACGCATCCGAACATCGGGCGGCTGCTGGATGCGGGGATCACCGAGGAGCGGTCGCCGTATGTGGTGATGGAGTATATCGACGGGGCGCCGCTGCACCGGTATTGCCGGAAGCGGGAGTTGAGCCTGCGGGAGCGGTTGGAGCTGTTCCGGACGGTGTGCGGGGCGGTGGCCTATGCGCACCGGAACCTGGTGATCCATCGCGACATCAAGCCACCGAATATTTTGGTGACCGAGGACGGGACGCCGAAGCTGCTGGATTTCGGAATTGCGAAGCTGCTGGAGCAGGACGGGGCGGAGGCGGGGTTGACACGGGCGGGGGAGCGGATGATGACGCCGGAGTATGCGAGTCCTGAGGCGATCCGGGGGGAGCCGGCGACGACGCAGGTGGATGTGTTTGCGCTGGGGGTGGTGTTGTATGAGCTGTTGACGGGGGAGCATCCGTTCATCCGGGAGAACCAGACGCAGTGGGACCTGGAGCAGACGATTGTGCGGGAAGAGGCGCGGCCGCCGAGCACGCGCGGGGGCGTGATGGGGAGGGCGCGGAGGGATGAGCGGGCGGACCTGGACGCGATCGTGATGACGGCGATGCGCAAGGAGCCGGCCGAGCGGTATGCGTCAGTGGAGGCGCTGAGCGAGGATGTGCGGCGGTTTCTGGCGGGGGAGCCGGTGGAGGCGGCGCGGAGTTCGCGGTGGTATGCGGCGAAGAAGTTTGTGCGGCGCAACAAGCTGGCGGTGGCGTCGGGGGCGATGGTGGTGGTGATGCTGGCGGGGGTGGCGGTGGCGATGAGCCTGCTGGCGGCGCAGGCGAACCGGGAGAGGCGGCTGGCCGAGCAGTCGGCGGCGTTTTTGCGGAGCATGTTCCAGAACGCCGATCCGCACATGGCGCCGGGGCGGATGTTGACGGCGCGGGACCTGATGGACCGGGGTTCGGAGCGGATGCAGAAGGAACTGGCGGGGCAGCCGTATGTGCAGGGGCAGTTGTTGGACACGATGGTGGCGGCGTACAAGAACCTGGGCGAGTATGAGCGGGCGGAGCTGGCGGTGAGGGCGGAGATCGCGGCCCACCAGCGGGCGTATGGGAAAGACAGCGCGCAGGAGGCGAATGCGCTGCGGCAATTGGCCGACATCATGCGGCTGCAGGGCAAGCCGGGAGAGGCCGAGCAGGCGTTGCGGCGGGCGCTGGAGATCCAGCGGCGGACGCTCAAGCCGGGGGATGCGCAGTTGGCGCATGCGCTGAACAACCTGGGGCTGGTGGTGCAGTCGCAGGGTAAGGCGGAGGAGGCGGTGGCGCTGTTCCGGCAGGCGGTGGAGATTGCGGGGAAGTCGCCGGACCCGGCGCAGGTGGTGGAGGCGCTGACGATGCGGGGGAACCTGGCGCAGGCGTTGTCGGACGCCGGGCGGCAGGAGGAGGGGGTGAAGCTGGCGCGGGAGGTGTTGGCGGCGCGGAAGAAGAGGCTGGGGGAGGATCATCCGCAGGTGGCGCGGAGTATGTTCCGGCTG
>JAFLBB010000228.1 GCA_017304135.1 Acidobacteriota bacterium
GTCGGCGAAAGGCGAGGGGGGGAGGATGGCGGCGATGGTGATGCCGTCGGGGAGGGCGATGCGCTTTTCGGGGGCGGGGCCGGCGCCGCGGACGTAGAGGGCGTTGTCGCGGCGGGAGATGGTGAGTTCGATGGGCATCTGCTGGCGGTCAGCGCGTTGGAGGCACTGGTTGAGGACGCTGGAGATGGTGTCGGTGGCCTGGCGCATGCGGAGGGAGTCGATGCCGGAGGTGATGGCGGGGAAGCTGATGGCGGAGGCGAGGGCGATGAGGGCGACGACGACGATCATTTCGACGAGGGTGACGCCGCGTTGGCTGGCGCGGGGGAGGATCACACCGCGCTGGTGGGTGCGGAGTGTGAGGGGCCGGGGGGCTCGGGAGCCCCTATTTCCAACTGAGGATGTCGGCATTGATGCCATCGCCGCCGGGTTGGCCGTCGGCGCCAAAACTGATGAGGTCGGGCTCATCGCCGTGCTCGCCGGGGTAGCGGTAGGCGTAATCGCGGCCCCAGGGGTCTTTGGGGACTTCCTTGGGGAGGTAGGGGCCTTGCCACATGGGCATGTTGGGGGGCTGGTTGCGGAGGGCGGCGAGTCCCATTTCGGTGGTGGGGAAGGTTCCGGTGTCGAGCTTGTAGGCGCCGAGGGCGGTCATGAAGCCGTTGATCTGGGTTTTGGCGGCGGTGACGCGGGCTTTGTCGGCCTGGCCGAGGAAGCGGGGCAGGACGAGGGCGCTGAAGAGGGCGATGATGGTGACGACCACGATCATCTCGATGAGGGTGAGGCCGAGTTGGGAGCGGCGGCGGCCGAGGCGGCGGCGAAGTTGGATGAGCTGCATGGGTTTCTCCGGAGTAGCCATTGTCCTAAATTGGGTTTCCTAAATCGAGACCTCGTTCACGGAGGTGATGGCGAGCATCATGCTGAGGATGAGGGCGCCGACGATGACGCCCATGACGAGGATGACGACGGGTTCAAAGACGGCGGTGAAGCGCTTGATGGCGTTGCGGGTGTCGGTTTCGTAGATGTCGGCCATGCGGGCGAACATGGCGTCGAGGCGTCCGGTTTCTTCGCCGACGGCGAGCAGGTGGGCGGCGAGCGGGGGGAAGACGGCGGTTTTTTCGAGGGGCTTGGAGAGGCCTTCGCCGCGTTTGACGCCGAGGGAGACCTGTTCGAGGGCGTTGGCGATGACCTTGTTATTTAAGATGGCGCGGGCGATGCCGAGGGATTGAACGAGGGGGACGGAGTTGGCGATGAGGGTCGACATGGCGCGGGCAAAGCGGGCGGTTTCGGCTTTGCGGAGGGCGTCGCCGAGGAGGGGGAGGCGGAGGCGGAGGTGGTCCCACCAGAGGCGGCCGGGGCCGGTGCGGATGTAGGCCTGCAGGGCGCCGATGGCGAAGATGGCGGCGGCGATGAAGTAGATGCCGTAGTCCTGGACGAAGCGGGAGACGTCGAGCATCATTTGCGTCGGGGCGGGGATGCGCATTTGCGAGGCCTCGAAGGCCTGGGCGAAGCGGGGGACGACGTAGTACATCAGGAGGAGGATGCTGGAGAGGCCGACGACGCCGAGCAGCGCCGGGTAGATCATGGCGCCGATGATGAAGTTGCGGAGGTCGTCGCGGGTGCGTTCGAATTCGGAGAGGCGATCGAAGACGGTGGCCAGCGAGCCGGAGGCTTCGCCGGCGCGGACCATGTTGACGTAGAGGTCGCCGAAGTATTTGGGGTGGGTGGCTAGGGAGTCGGCGAAGGATTTGCCGCCCTTTAGGGTGCGGAGGACGTCCTGGACGATGGGGCGGAAGTCGCGGGCTTCGGTGAGTTCGGTTGTGATGAAAAGGGCGCGGTCGAGGGGGACGGTCGCGTTGAGGAGGGTGGAGATTTCCTGGGTGAAGAAGAGGACGGAGCGGCGTTTGCGGTTGGCGAGGTCGGGGAGTTCGAGGGACCAGGCGGATTTTTGGGCCTGGGCGCCGATGTAGACGGGGGTGAGGCCCTGGCGGCGGAGCTCGGTGGCGACGTACTTGTCGGAGTCGCCGGTGATGACGCCAGTGCGGAGCTTGCCATCGGCGGTCATGGCGCGGAAATGGAAGGTGGCGGGCATGGGCGGAGCGCGGCGCTAGGGATATGACGTTGTGAGGGGGGGGAAAAGACGGAGGGGGGGTGGAATCAGGGGTGAGGAACCTGTCGTTCATGTCCTGAACGCCCCTTGACGACACACAATCCGGCTCCGGAGACCGTTCAATTTCGGGCGTGAATCGCCCCTGGAGGTCTGGTCACGAGGCGGACCTGCGCTACTGCACCTCCTTTGATCGGGCGACCTCATAGCAGTGGTGGCAAAGATGCTTGATGGGGACCTTTCCACAGTTGGAATCGTTCCATTCGCCCTGCTCTTGAAAAATGAGGTCGCATTGGGCGCACCAAGCGTCAGGCCAAGGATCGTCGTCGGTGGGATCTTCTGAGAACCACGCCTGTTCGGGATCGGCGAGCAGATGATCACAGATATAAGTCGATCGTGCGGCACCGTGCATGCCACATTCGATCATCGAGGCTTCCTCACTGGGGATCGTTCTTGTGGACTCCCCTTCCTGTGCAAATCGGATGTCCTCATAAACCACGTACAAGAAGCCATTATCGCCGGGGCAGCGGTAGGCGCCCTTCGCCCCCAATAGTCTGGCTGTGACAGCGGTGAGTTCCCAGCCTAAGTAGTCGTCATTCGTCAGGACATCGGTGGTGAGTTGGGGGATGGACTCGGAGTCACCATATTTACGTACCGCGTCGATACGGCTGACGGCGCGCGGCGGAAGGCTGTCATTCGCCCATCCCCACATCCACGTCTTTGATTCATTCGATGTGGTGCCAACCACCTGGATGTCAGCGATGACTTTCGCTACGTCCTCGGCGGAGAACACAAGCACGCCGTCACTCAGGTCGTAGTCCCATCGCGGCAGGGCCGACAGCCGGAATTCTCGCTCAACGGCTTCATTCAGGTCCATTAGCGCATGGACGGCTTCATGGCGAAACTGCTGATACTCCTCCTCGGTCATGAGCTACCCAGTTTACCCAGCGAACGGTCCGGAACTGGCCCAGGCCGGGCACCGACAAGGGCCTAGTCAATTATTTCAGCTAAGTGAGTCAATTCAGATGCGAGCTTGATGAGTACGAGCATCAACAGACAATGCTTCTGGCGTTTTCAGGAACTCCGGAGTTGGAGTGCGATGTGACAATGCCGCCATGAAGGCACCGGGCCACCGGCTCAGAGAAGCCGCGCGAACTCGTCCACTGTGAGGCCGGCTTCGCGAATGAGGGCTCGGAGGGTTCCCTTGGCGAGTTCCTTGTGGTCGGGAACAGAGAGGCGCCGGTGCGGAGGCGTCGTGCACCTGAGGATCATGTGGCTGCCGTGCTGTTCGTCGAAGTCGTAGCCGATTTTGCGGAAGGCCTTGGCGGCTTCGGCGCCGGAGACGACCGGCAGCTTCATTAGCCGGCGACCTCGATGACCTCTTCGAGGATGCTGGGCGGCACGGGGTCGCCGTGCTTTTTCAGACTTTTGAGGTAGCCTTCGATTGCCTCGCGGATGTTCTCCGTGGCCTCGGCGCGCGTCTGGCCCTGGGATACGCACCCTGGCAAGGCAGGGCAGGTGGCGACGAAGACCCCGTCTTCATCTTGCTCCAGGTAGACGCGATACTTCATTACCCAGGATTCTAGCAGAGGGATTGGGAAGCGACAATGTCAGCGATACGCGCATACTCTTAGTCTGAAAGAAGTTGGAGCAGTTCGAGCGGACCGTGTTTCATGCCGCAAAACTTCGAAGCGTGTCCAACGTCGGGAGCCACCCTCCACCGCGTCGGGTCATGAGCAATCGAGATGGGCGCGGCTCCCATAAATATGGGACACTGGCGGCATGAAGACCACGCTGGAGATTCCGGACCCGACCTTTCGCAAGGCAAAGGCCACGGCGAGTGCGATGGGGATTCCGTTGCGGGA
Source organism: Acidobacteriota bacterium (assembly GCA_017304135.1). Lineage (GTDB taxonomy): Bacteria > Acidobacteriota > Terriglobia > Bryobacterales > Bryobacteraceae > JAFLBB01. Next base: position 3,967 of record JAFLBB010000228.1, read on the forward strand.
GTTTGTGACGCAGGCGGTGGAAGAAAAGCTTGCACTCGGTAGCCGGCGTCAGGGGAAGCCGTGGTTGGAATGCGCGGGCGAACTGGCCCATCTCCACAAGGAGACCAGGCGGATCGAGAGGATCATCGACGAGGAGTTCGAGCAGATCGAACCCGAGGACCGGACGTGATTCTGGACACGAACGCTCTTTCCGCATTTCTGGACAAGACGCCGGGAGCGGTGGAGATTGTGGCCGAGGCGAGGGAGATTGCGATCCCGGTCATCGTGGCTGGGGAGTTCGCTTTCGGTATTGCACAGTCGCGCCACCGCGAGGCGTACGAACGGTCGCTGCGGCGGATGCTGGACCGATGCACCGTCCTGGATGTCGACATTGAGACGTCGCGGCATTATGCCGCGATCCGACTGGAACTGAAGGGCGCGGGCACGCCGATTCCGGCGAACGACGCTTGGATCGCCGCGCTCAGCCGGCAGAATGCGATTCCGGTGATGAGCCGGGACACTCATTTCGACTTTGTGAGCGGGTTGAGACGGCTCTCGTGGTAGGGGGACGGGGCATGCTTCGATGGCCAGGTGCGAGGAGCAATCGGCGAGGACCATCGCGGCGGACGGCAGGGCAGGAGTTGAACGCGCCCACAATAGGGTGGCCGTCGCTGGGGCCCGGAGTTAGTCCAGGTCCATCGCGGCCCGCAGGCCGTTTTCGAGGTCGGTGAAGAGTGGGGGAGGGAGGGCGCCGATGCGTTTGGTGAGCTTGGCGCGGTCGAGGGTGGTGACCTGGTGGCAGAGGGCGAGGCTGGGTTTGGGCAGGCCGCAGGAGCCGGCGGGGAGGGGGACGACGGTGGGGCCACGGCGGGCTTGGGCGGGGGAGGTGGAGACGGGGACGACGATGATGGACATCCAGCCGGGGGTTTGGTTGAAGGCGTCGTGGGAGATGATGATGACGGGGCGGCGGCCGGTTTGTTCGGAGCCGGAGCGGGGGACGAGGTCGGCCCAGTATAGGTCGCCGCGCTTCATTTGGACTTGCGCTCGCTTTTGAGGAGGTGGTCGACGGCGGCGGATTCCAGTTCGCGGTCGAGATCGAGGGCGGTGCCGGCCGTTTCGGCGGCGTAGGAGGAGATGGCGTCGTGTCGGGCGCGGCGAGCCTGGTCGCGGAGCCAGGCGTCGATGGCCTGGCGGGCGAGTGTCGTTGCCGGGACTTGTGCGCGGTCGGCCTCGGCACGAAGAAGCGTGTACGTCTGCTCCGGAAGGGGCAGGTGGAAGTTCTTCATATTCGCGTACCCGGTTCGATTATGCCACGGGTTCATGGCAGATTGTAGGTGATGCCCTGGTGGCAAGCTGCGTCGTGTCGCGGCGGGGCGTGGCAGCGCATGCTCACGCTATACTGCGGCTGGAGGCACGCGATGGCTGGTGAAAGCCTGATGGAGATGGTGCAGTCGCTCACGGCGGAGGAGCAGGCGGCGGTGCGGCAGTTCATCGACTACCTGAAGGTGAGAGGCGGAGCCGACGATGTGCCCGCATCCTTTGTGGATGCGGCGGAGGAGTTCATCGCTCAGCATCCGGAGCTGCTTCGGCGTCTGGCGTTGTGACCCGGTATCCGACGGTGGAGGAGGCGCTCGCGATTCACGCCCGGGTCGTGGAGTTGTTTGGGGGCTCGCCGGGAGTGCGGGATCGGGGCGCTCTGGAGTCGGCGCTTGCGCGGCCCCGCAGCGGCTACTACCGCGATTTGATAGAGGAAGCGGCGGCGCTGTGGGAGAGCTTGTCGCAGAACCACCCGTTCCTGGATGGGAACAAGCGCGCGGCCGTGACGATCGCTGCCGCGTTTCTGAGAATGAACGGCTACAGGTTGGTATTCAGCGATGAGGCGGCGCATTCGTTTCTGATCGGACTCTACGAATCGCGGCGGATGAAGAGTCAGGAACTGGACCGCTGGCTGCGCCTTCATGCAAGCAAGGCATGAGGCGCTATGGGGTTGGGTGAGAAGGCGTTTGCGGTTGGCGAGGGCGGGGAGTTCGAGGGACCAGGCGGATTTTTGGGCCTGGGCGCCGATGTAGACGGGGGTGAGGCCCTGGCGGCGGAACTCGGTGGCGACGTATCTTTCGGTGTCTCCGGTGATGACGCCGGTGCGGAGCTTGCCGCCGGCGGGCGTTGCAGGGGCGTGGCGCGCGAAAAGGGAAGGTGGCGGGCATGGGCGGAGCGCGGCGCTAGGGATAAGTCGCGAGGGTAGGGGGGAAACAGACAGAGGGGGGAATTTAGCGG
>JAFLBB010000229.1 GCA_017304135.1 Acidobacteriota bacterium
GGGGTGGCGTTCCTCGGGGGTGAGGTTGGCGAACATGGGGGCGCGGTCAAACAGCGCTGCGCGGAGTTGGGGGGTGAGAGGTTCCAATTGCTTCATGGTACGTGATGGGCAGGGGGGTGTGAACGGGGTGGGGGAGGAAGCGGACTGGGGTGAGGACCTTACGGCCATAGGGGAGCCTATTGGTGGGAATAAGGCGTCCGCCTTATTGGAAGCGGGGGGCGTACTGCCGAAGATGTATGCAGGGCAGAGTGTCGGTGAGACGGCAAGCTGCCCGAGAGAGGAACACAGCGATGGGAAGCCGACTGCGATCAAAGGAGCTGCGCCGCAAGGGCATGGCGGTGATCATCACCGCGATTATGCTCGTGTTTGTGATTCCGGTGGTGGGGCTGGCCATTGACGCCGCCGTTTTGTACACGATCAAGGCGCGGCTGCAGACGGCGGTGGACGCCGGCGCGGTGGCGGCGGCGCGGACGTTGAACAAGGGGCTGACGCTGGCCGAGCAGGCGGGCAACGCGCAGGCCAAGGCGCAGGCCTACTTCAGCGCGAATTTCCCCGAGGGCGAAATGGGGGCGACGCAGGTGACCGTGCCGACGCCGGACGTGAGCGAATCGGGGTTCCGGCGCAGGACGGTGACGGTGCAGGGTTCGGCGATGGCGCCGACATACTTCATGCGGGTGTTTGGCTACACGCGGACGATGGTGAGGGCGGTAGGCACGGCGACGCGGCGCGACGTGAACATCATCATGGTGATGGACCGTTCGGGGTCGATGCAGAACACGGGGTCGTGCACGCCGATGAAAGAAGCGGCGAAGGACTTTGTGAGCCTGTTTGCGAACGGGCGCGACCGCATTGGGGTACTCACGTATAGCACGTCTTACCACAACGCGTTCAATCACACGATGGACTTTCTCAGCACGTCGCCGAACATCAACACGAAGATCGACTCCATCACGTGCGCGGGGTGGACGAATTCGGCGACCGCGGTTTCCGAGGCATATAACCAGATTGTCGCCATTGATGAACCAGGGGTGATGAACATTATTTTGTTCTTCACCGACGGGCTGCCGACGGCGGGCACGGCGAACTACCCGGTGAAGCGCCTGGCGGATACGCGGTACGGGTATGGGGTGAATTCATCGAGTTCCAACGCGCCGAACGGTACCTATCGGAGCACAACGGACTCGAGTTTGAACAATAAGGAGCAGTTCAACAGCACCAGCACGAACTACGCCAACATACCGCCCAGCCCGTGCCGCCACACGGTGGGGGCCAATTACTATACGTGGTATCAGACGAATGGAGGCGGCACGAAATACCTGCAAACCTCGCCCAATCCGAGCTGGACGCCGGCGGCCAAACTGGGTGTGCTGGCAGGCGGCAACGGGAACAACACGGGGAGCACGGTGGGACTGTACAACCCGATGGCATCGACGATTTCGGCCCAGGATGGCGGGACGCTCACGGGAAGCACGGGCTGCCGCTATACGAGCAGCACCAACTATGTTCGCCGTGATGTCGCATTCATCCCGGACTTGGATGCCTACGGCAACTCGACGCGAGGGTTCGTGAGCATGTCCGGTGAGGAGTTTTCCGGCGGCAGCTACAACGGGCAGATTCGGCCGGACAGGCCCATCGCCATCGCCAAGGCATTCAAGAATGCGACCTACAATGCGGCGGTGAGAATTCGCGGCGATACGCGCATCCAGCCGGTGTTCTACATCATCGGACTCGGCGACCCGAATGCGACCGATCCCTACACGGCGGTGGATTCTGACCTGCTGTTGCGGATGTCGAATGACACGGTAAGCCCGGAGTACACCGATACACAGCCGACAGGGATGTACGTGTTCGCGCCGGACAACTCGCAGTTGAACTCGGCGTTCGTGCGCGTGGCATCGGAAATTCTGCGCATCGCCAACTGAGGCGCAGAGCCATCGGAGGCACACGGAGGCGGCTGGGGCTTACCGCCCGGCCGCCTTTTCCGTTTTGGCGGCGACGGATTCGACCTGGCGCATGAGGCGGAGGAGGTTGCCGCCGTAGATTTTGTGAATTTCGGCGGCGGTGTAGCCGCGTTCGAGCAGGGCGCGGGTGAGGTTGGGGAAGCGCGAGTTGTCTTCGAGTGCGGTGGGGGTGCACTCGACGCCGTCGTAGTCGGAGCCGATGCCGAGGGCGTCGATGCCGGCGATCTGCTTGACGTGGTCGATGTGGGCGACGACTTCGGCGAGGGTGGCGGGGATCATTTTCGAGCCGCGGGGGGCTTTGCCGGTCCAGGGGGAGGTGTCGGCGGAGCGCTGGGAGATGAACTCGCAGCCGAAGTTGATTTGGATGACGCCGCCCTTCTTGGCCAGTGCGCGGATCATGTCGTCGGTCATGTTGCGCGGGATATTGCTGAGCGCCCGGCAGGAGGAGTGGGAGGCGAAGGGGGGCGCGGTGGAAGTGGCGAGGACGTCGTAAAAGGTTTGGTCAGAGACGTGGGAGATGTCGACGATCATGCCGAGGCGGTTCATTTCGCGGACGATGTCGCGGCCGAGGGGGGTGAGTCCTTTGGTTTTGCCGGCTTCGTCGCCGGAGCTGCCGGCCCAGGTGTTGGTGTTGGAGTGGGTGAGCGTCATGTAGCGGACGCCGAGGTGGAAGAACTGGCGGAGGAGGCGGGGGGAGTCCTCAATGGCGTGGCCGCCTTCGATGCCAATGAGGGCGGCGATCTTCCCTGCCCCGCGGGCGCGCTCGATTTCGGCGGCGGTGGTGGCGAGGGCGAAGTCGGCAGGGTGGCGTTCGACGATGTCGTGGCGGATGGTGTCGATCATCTCCAGGGCGCGGTGGGCGGACTGGTTGGTTCTGGTGAACCCGGCGGCAACGTAAGCGGCAAAGAAGACGGCGCCGACGTTGCCCTTGCGGAGACGGGCGAGGTCGGTGTGGCCGGAGGGGCGTGACTTGGTGATGTCGAGGCCCTTGACGGTTTCGCTGGTGACGTCGTTGTGGGTGTCGATGAGGAGGGCGGATTGGTGGACGCGGGCGACCTCGGCGTCGGTGACGGTACGGGTGGTTTGCGCGGGCAGCAGGGCGGAGAGCAGAACAAGTGCGGTAAGAGACAGCCTCATTTCGCCAGGGTAGCAGGAGAGGCGGGGGGCGGCCTGATTGCCGGAGTTGTGGAGGGCGGCGGCGGTGAAGACTCCGGCCATGCCGAAGTTGGCGACGGCGGCGTAGGAGGCGGCTTGGGGCGAGCGGCGGACGAGGAACCACTGGCCGGCGAGGGAGGAGCCGGTGACGAGCGACTTGATGGCGACGCCGCGTGCGCCGAAGCGGCCGTTGGCGGAGCGGAGGGTTGGGTTGAGTTCGCGCTTTCCGAGGGAGGTTGCCAGATCGGCGGCGGTGGCGAGGGCGAGGGCGGCGAGGGAGGCTTTCCAGAGGCGGGTGGAGGGGCCGAGGGGGCGCACAGGCGGGGTTTCGGTGCCGAGGCGCTCGACGAGGGCCGGGCTGAGGGTGGATGTGGCGGCGCTGGGTTCGCCGGGGGTGGGGTCGGCGGCGTAGAGGGGGAGGAGGGTGAAGGCTAACAAGAAGGCAATTGTTCGCATGGGAGCACCTTTGGAATGGGCGCGTGCGTAGACAAACGTATACGCTCCGTATTGCGATTGTTGGGCTTTTGGGGGCAGGCGGCAATTCGGGAGATTCCCAAGCCTAGGCCCTTGGGGGTAGGCGGCGGTGGGGTGGGAGGATTTCCGGTGGAGTGGCGGGCGGACAGGGTAAAATGGAGGGCGGAGGAATGGCTGAGCGGTTTAAAGCGGGGGTCTTGAAAACCGTTGACGGGGTAACTCGTCCGGGGGTTCGAATCCCTCTTCCTCCGCCACTTCTGATTGAGCGCTGAATGAAGTTCGACTTCTGTGATGCAGTATTGCTGGCGTGCAGCCGAGGGTCTGCAAAGCCATCTCGGGAGTTGGGAGCTGTGGTTGGCATCACGCTGGTGGACAATGGGGCGCTCGTCTCCAGCACTGGTTTTCCGCTGGGTACGGTTCTCTACACAGTCGAATTTGGAGATGGAACAGAAGCAATGGTTCCCGACTCGGATCTGCGCTCAGCCGCTGAGTGAACGGTGGCGCAGTGAGGCCAATCCATTTCGAACTCCATTACAGGTGAGCTATTGCCCGGAGTGGACCTCGTTCAGCAGGTGGGGGTGACGGTCGAGCAGGATGAGGAGTTTCACTAGCGCGAGCGGAGGCTTGGTCTTGCCGTTTTCGTAACGCGAAAAGGCATTGGCGCCGCCGCCGAAGATGGCGGCCGCCTGCCGTTGGTCGAGGGCGAGTTTCTTGCGGACGCGCGCGATGAAGGCGGGATCGACGATGGAGGCGTTCACCTGCCTGTTGAACTCAAGCATCGCCGCGCTGACGCGTTTTGATTCGGCCGCGGAGAGGACGCTTTCGCCGCAGGAAGGACAGAAGTCGCCACGCACGGCCGGAATCGTGGTGGTCTCGCCTTTGTAGGTATAAGGGATCGCGCGGGTATCGCGTACTAACTTCTTTGCACCACACGCGGGGCATTTCATGGCATGGCTCCTTTCCTTTAGAGTTCCTTGAAGGAAACGATCAGCACGTCGTCGATGACCGTGAGTTTCAAGTAGACGTCGCCCGCCGGGGTCTTCGGGCGGTAGACATCCTGCCAGATGCGGTGATCGTCGTGAGTGGTCATACTCTTGTAGAAGTCCCGCGCTGTGAGAGCCGCGACGACGTTGATGATCTCTTCGAAGCCGAAGCCCAGAGCCGCACCGCCGGCAAGTGCCGAAAGCGTGGCCCGGACTTTGCCCGCCGCGAGCAGCTTTTTGACGACCGGCAGCGGGCAGTGCGGCGTCCGCTTCTCCACGGCTCCACATTAACCTACTTGGTTAAATTTGGCAAGTAGGTTAACGGGGCTGCCGTGGATCAGGCGTCGCCGTGGATGGGGGACGTTGGCTAGCTATAACTCCGCCACCGTTTCCGCGATGGCATCCCCGTTGCGGAAGGGTTCTTCGCGGAGTTCGACGCCTAGGCCGGGGCCTTCGGGGGCGGTGACGAAGCCGTCCTTGGGGACGGGGACGTTTTGGATGAAGTGGGGGAAGAGGTCGTTGTAGAGGTGGTAGACGCTTTCCATGATGTAGAAGTTGGTGAGCGTGGTGGCGGTGTGGATGGAGCTGAACCAGAGGAGCGGGCCGCCGCCGGTGTGGGGTGAGGTGGGGATCTTGTAGGTGTCGGCGAGGTCGGAGATCTTCTTGGCTTCGCTGATGCCGCCGCACCAGGTGACGTCGTACATGCAGACGTCGACGGCGCGGGCTTCGAACATTTCGCGGAAGCGGAAGCGGGTGGTGAGGCGCTCGCTAATGCAGATGGGGATGGAGGTTTCGCGGGCGAGCGAGGCGTAGGCTTCGAGGTTGTCGGGGAGCATGGGGTCCTCGAAATAGAGGATGCCGTAGGGTTCGAGGGTGCGGGCGATTTGCATGGAACAGGGGAGGTTCCACTTGCTGCTGAGGTCGAGGGCGATGTTCATCTCGTCGCCGGCGGCTTTGCGGATGCGCTGGATGGGTTCGAGCGACTGCTTCAGCTCGGCTTGCGTGATGAAGGTGCCGCCGTGGCGGGCGAAGGCGTTGACGGGGCCGCGGTCGTAGGGGTAGAGCTTGATGGCGCGGATACCGCGGGAGAGCAGGAACTCAGTGATCTTCTCCGGTTCGTCGTGTTCGCGCATGCCGTTGATGGTCCAGCCGTTCATGGTGTTGTAGACCATGAGCTTTTCCTGCGCCTTGCCGCCGAGGAGTTTATAGAGCGGCAGGCGTGCGGTTTTGCCGAGGATGTCCCACTGGGCGATGTTGAGAGCGGTGAGGACGCGGTTTTCGGCGCCGCCGACGGGCTGGTAAGAGGTGCGGTAGTAGATGTCCTGCCAGAGGCGCTCGATGCGCGTGGGGTCCTTGCCGATGACGTAGGGGGCGATCTCCTTGAGGGCGCCGAGGTGGGCTTCGGTGCCGGGGTAGGATTCGCCGATGCCAGTAATGCCGGCGTCGGTGTGGAGGCGGACCCAGAACCAGTTGGGGCTGACGTCGCGGATGCGGAGGTCGCGGCGGAAGCGGATGAACTCGATTTTGGTGATCTTCATCGGCGCGGCGGCGCGGGCGGCGCGTTGGGCGGGGGGCGAGACGGCGGCGGCGGCGAAGG
>JAFLBB010000230.1 GCA_017304135.1 Acidobacteriota bacterium
CCCCGTCGCGCCGCTGCCGCCGCCCGTGCCGCCCGTCGAACTGCCGATGGCCTGGCTCTGCGCGCTTTGCGCCCCCTGCTGAATGGTCGGCGGAACGCCGCGCAACAAACCGCCGGCCAGGGCGCGCTGCAAACTCGCCTGCGAGATCATCGGCCCGTAGCGCTGCAACTCCACGTCGAGGTTGTTCTCGATCGCCAGCGCAATCGCGTCCTGCAATGTCAAATACAACCGCCCGGCCCTCAACAACGATTCCAAACGGCCGGAGTTCCCCAGCCGGATCGGTTCAATATCAACCTCCCGGTAGGGCCGCGTCACCTTATCCAAAAAGCTGTTGCGCTCATAGATCGGCGCCTGTGTGTTCATCTGGGTCTGCTGCTGGGCCGGCAGGAGGCCGCCTGCCAGCAACATGCTGCAGAGGACAGAAACAAAAGAGCGAAGAGTGGTCATGAATCCCTGTTTCCTTATACGAGCGAACCCCGGCCAGCGCTTCGGTGGCGCTGCCCGGTTCGAGGTCCGGAGCGCGCCGGCCTGGCATACCCGGCCTGGCAGGCTACTGCGAATCTAGACGAGGCAGATGGGGGCAATTGTTCCCTGAATTTTCAATGGTATAGTAAGGCTTTCCCGGCGGGCAACGGCCCGCTGCGCGCTTTTCGCATGAACATCCGTCCACCGCGCCGCATTCGCGCGAACATCTCCTATGATGGCACGGACTTCCACGGCTGGCAGGTGCAACCCGGCCTGGCTTCCGTTCAAGGCACTTTGGAAGCTGTGCTGGGCGAAATCGAGGGCGCGCCGGTCCAGGTCGCCGGTTCCGGCCGCACCGACTCGGGCGTCCATGCCCTGGCCCAAACCGCGGCCTTCACCCTCACCAACCGCATCCCGCTCGACAACCTGCGCCGGGCCCTGAACAACCTTCTTCCGCACGCCATTCGCGCCGCCGACCTTGCTGAGACTGAGTTCCATTTCCATCCGCGCTATCACGCCATCGCCAAGACCTATGAGTACCGCATCTGGCGGGCTGAAATCTGTTCCCCGTTCGAACGGAGATACACCCACCACCATCCGTACCCGCTCTTTCTTCCGGCGATGATTCGGCTCGCTGCGTTACTCCGCGGCACGCACGATTTCAGCGCCTTTGCCGCCTCAGATGACAAAGATGAGCTCGGCTTGTCCAAAGTTCGCACCATTTTCGACTCTGAGCTGTTCGAGGAGCCCAACCGGTTCATTTACCGCGTTCGCGGCACCGGCTTCCTGAAACACATGGTTCGTAACATTGTGGGGATGCTGATCGAGGCCGGAAAAGGGAATTTGGATGAGCGGGCGCTTTCGGCCGCCCTGCGGCCCGGATACCTCGATCAACCGGGCGCCCGCAAGCTCGGACCACGCGCCCCCGCCTGCGGCCTCTTCCTGGTCAGCGTGGAGTATCCGGATATCCTATTGAACCCACCGCCACGCCCAGCACACGCGGGTCCGCCGCACCCGGACGAAACGGCGGACTGACCTCGATCTCAACTCGCACCCGCCCCGCCGGCTTCGGCCCCACCGTCCAGCCCGCCGTCTGCCAGCCCTGTTTGTCGAACTGCGCCGTGCCCACAACCTCGGTATCCACGCGCACCCGCACCTGCGATCGCGTCACCGCCTCGATATACGCCGGGCCGATGTTCACTTTCAGCTCAAACCGCGTCGCCCCCGCCGGACGCCGCACCGTCGCCCACGCCGACGGTTTTGACCAGCGGTAGCCGCTCTCCTGCTGATACCACCCGTCGCCCAGTTGCCAGAACGGCACGAAGCGGCCCATGTCGAGCAGGCTCAGCTCCGGATGCTGCGGCGAGCGGATGTGCGTGGTCAGCCGCCGCGTGGGCGGTTCCCAAAAGAGTTGCATCACGCTCTTGCCTTCGATGCGCGCGGCCAGGTCGTCAGCCTGGATGGGAATCATGCGCGCCTCGGCTTTTCCCGCCGCCAACCGGATGGCCCCGGCGATGCCCCACCAGTCGAGCCCTTCCGGATACCCGTCGTAGATGTAGAGTTCAGGCTCGGCGAGCGCCGGGCCGATGGCCGACAGCTGTTCGAAGTAGGCGCGGTTGTTGTCGGCCTGCGTCAGCTCGGCGCGCCGCAACTGGCGCATCCAGACAAAATTGCCCGCCAGCCACAGCGCCAGCAACGGCACCCCCCACTTCGGCTTCACGGCGCAGCCCGCGGCCAGCGCCAGGCCCAGCAGCGGCACATAGAGATACACCGGATTGATGCGTCCCGGCAGCGCCAGCATCGGCGAGAGGAGCAACGCAAACCACGCCATCCCCCACCAGGCGGCTGTGGGCACGCGCCGCCAGAAGGCCAGCAACGGCAGCGCGGCAAACCAGAAGTGAGGCAGATAGGCCCAGGTTGTCTTGAGCACGCTCAGCGGCGAGAAGTTCAGCTTGTAATCCGGCCCCGCCGCCTCGTTCGCGAACACACCTTGCAATCCGATGCCGAGCGAGGCGGCGAAGAAGGGAACCAGCGGCTTCCAGCGGCGCTCACCGAGCGTCCACTCCCACAGCAGCAACACGGCCGGCAACAGCACGGCATGCTCTTTCGATTTCATCGCCAGCCAGAAGCACACGAACGCCATCACCCACCGCTGCCCGCTCCAGGCCAGCAACGCCACGAGAGTAAACAAGCCGCACAGCACATCGAACACATACATCGGCCGCCAGAAGGCGCCGAACAGCGCCATGTGGAACACCCAGAACAGCGCCCCCACGCCCGCCTGCGCGTCGCTGGCGCCAGAACGCCGCATCAACCAGAACAGCAGCAGGGCGTTCAGCAGATGCAGCAACTGAATCGTCGCCACATAAGGCGGGAAGCGGAGGCCGAACACCTGCCCCCACACGTGATACAGCCCATGCCCGGTGGGGCGGAAGTTGTTCGCCGTGTAGGCAGGCGACACCAGTGCTTTCAGGAAGTCCCCGCCCGCGACGGCGCGCGTCCAGGCCAGGTTGTCCAGATCGTCGCCGAAGAAGTAGCCGCGGTACGCTCCCCGGTTGGCCAACCAGAACAGCGCGGCCAGCAGTGCGGCGATGGCGGCGCGGCGGATCATTCGCCCTGGGGCTTGGCCACGGCGTGCAGGAAGTCGAAGTCGCAGCCCTCGTGCGCCTGTGTCACGTGTTCGAGGAACATCTTGCCGTAGCCGCGATCGTAGTGCGGTTTCGGCGGCACAAACGCGGCCAGGCGCCGGTCGATCTCCTCTTGCGGCAGGTTCACATCGATGCGCCGCTGCGAGGCCGAGAGCACAATTTCATCGCCCGTTTGCACCGCCGCCAGCGGCCCGCCCACGGCCGACTCCGGCGAGATATGCAGCACCACCGTGCCAAAGCTGGTGCCCGACATGCGGGCGTCCGAGATGCGCACCATGTCCATCACGCCGCGCTGCAGCAGCCGCTTCGGCATCGGAATGTGGCCCCACTCCGGGAACCCCGGCCCCCCCAGCGGACCGCCGTTCTTGAGCACGATCACCGTGTTCTCATCCACAGGCAAATCGTCGCGCTCCAGCTCCAGGATCATCGCATGGTGATCGTCAAACACCAGCGCCGGACCGCGATGCTCGAGCAGTTGCGGCGACGCCGCTGTGTGCTTGATCACCGCGCCGTTGGGGGCGAGGTTGCCATAGAGGATCAGCGTGCCGCCTTCGGCATGCAGCGGCGCTTCGCGCGTGCGAATCACGTCGCGGTTGTGGCACGGCGCGCCGGCGACATTCTCGGCGATCGACTTGCCCGACACCGTGATCGCCTCGCCGTGCAACAGCGGCAGGATCTCGCGCATCACCGCCGGCAGCCCGCCGGCGTAGAAAAACTCTTCCATCAGATATTGGCCCGACGGCTTCACGTTCACCAGGTAAGGCGTGCGCGCCGAAATGCGGTGGAAATCGTCCAGCGTGAGGGGCAAGCCCAACCGCCGCGCGATGGCCAGCAGGTGCACCACGGCGTTGGTCGAGCCGCCAATGGCCATATCGACGGTGATGGCATTCTCCATCGCCGCGTGCGTCATGATCTTCGACGGCTTCAGATCCTCCCACACCATCTCCACGATGCGCCGGCCTGACTCTTCGGCAATCGCCTTGCGCCGCGAATCAGGCGCTGGAATGGCGGCGCATCCGGGCAGCGTCATGCCCAACGCCTCGGCAATCGAGGTCATTGTCGACGCCGTGCCCATCACCATGCAGTGGCCGTGGCTGCGCGCCATGCAGCCTTCAAACTCGTTCAGCTCCTCCTCGCTCAGCGAGCCAGAGCGGTAGAGGTCGAACATCTTGCGGCCGTCGGTGCCGGAGCCCTTCCATTCGCCGCGGTAATTGCCGCTCAACATCGGGCCGCCGGTGACGAAGATCGACGGGATGTCGGCGCTGGCCGCGCCCATCAACTGCGCCGGCGTCGTCTTATCGCAGCCGCACAGCAGCACCACGCCGTCGATCGGATTGCAGCGGATCGACTCTTCGACATCCATCGCCATCAGGTTGCGCAGCAGCATCGCCGTGGGCCGGATGAATACCTCGCCCAACGAGATGGTGGGGAACTCCAGCGGCACGCCGCCCGCCGCCCACACCCCGCGCTTCACGGCCTCGGCCAGTTCGCGCAAGTGGATGTTGCAGTGGTTCAGCTCGCTCCAGGAGTTGCAGATGCCGATCAGCGGTTTGCCGTGGAAAGCGCCGCGCGTGAGCCCCTCGCTGCGCATGTAAGCGCGCCGCGCGAAGTTGTAATATTCAGGCCCCTCATACCAGGTTTCGCTGCGCAGCGTCCGGCGGGGTTTGTCAGAGGAAGACATCCCCATTAGACTGACACATTCCGCGCCCGCCCGGTCCGGTCAGCGCCCGCCGCGCATCGCCCGTTAGACGGTGGCCGCTTCGCGGTCGACCGTGGTCCAGCGGTGGAGCACGGTGCGCAGTTCGTCCAGTGTGGCCGGCTTGCAGAGGAAGTCGTTCATCCCGGCCTCCAGGCAGCGTTCGCGGTGGCTGGCCGCGTCGCTGGCCGTCATGGCGATGATGGGCAGGGCGCGGTCCACGCAAGCCATCTCGCGGATCGTGCGCGTGGCGGCGCAACCGTCCAGCTCCGGCATCATCATGTCCATCAGTACGGCGGCAAAGCGGCCTTCCTGTACCGCCTGCACCGCCTCGCGCCCGCCCACGGCGACCACCGCCTCATAGCCCAGCTTCTCCAACAGCCGCTGGCCCACGCGCCTCCCGATCGGATCGTCGTCCACCAGCAGCACGCGCCTGCAACTCTCCGCGCGCGTGGCCTCATGCAACTGCTGTAGCGAGTGCGTCGCGGCGTGCGCCGCCCGCGGTTCGCGCGCCTGCAAGCGCGCCAGGCATGCCCGCAGCGCGCGCTCTTCCACCGGCTTGGGCAACAGGGCCGAGATGCCCACAAAGGTCGGCTCGGCGCAGTAGGCACGCTGGCTGTGCGGCACCAGCAGAACGATGTCCGGACGGCCGCAGCCCGGGTCCTCGATCACAGCGTCGGCCAGCGCGATGCCCGGCGATCCGGGCAGTTCACTGTCCACCAGCAGCACATCGAAGCGCTCTCCCAGCAACTCCGCCTGGCGCAGCATGGCGAGGGCTTGCGGGCCGTCGCTCGCCGTCACCGCCTGCATACCCCAATGGCCCAGCATCTCCACCATCGCGCCGCGCACTGAGATCCCATCGTGCACGATCAGGCAGCGCTGCCCGGCCAGCAGCGCCTCCGGCCTCGTGTCAGGCATGCCGGCGCCGCGCGGCAACGACACCTGGAACCAGAACAACGAGCCCTGCCCCGGTTCGCTTTCCACCCCCATTTGCCCGCCCATGCGCTCCACCAACCGTTTCGAGATGGCCAGACTCATGCCCCCGCCCGAACCGCCGCGCTCCCGCGCTCCTTCCCTCGACTCTTCCCGCCCGCCCTCCCGCGAACCTCCACCGGCCCGTTCCCTCGCACCCAGTCCACGCGCAAACGGATCAAACAACACCGGCATGATCTCCGGTGGAATCCCTGCCCCGCAATCCTCCACCTGCACACGCAGCAACACTTCCTGCGTGTTGCCCTGGACGGCGTTGATGGTCAGCGACACCGTGCCTGAGTCGCTCATGCGGATCGCATTGTGC
>JAFLBB010000024.1 GCA_017304135.1 Acidobacteriota bacterium
GCACCAACGATGAGGGTTGGGAAACGGTGTTCGTGAGCTGGCTCACAACCTCCCGGCTTTCCTCGCAGGATGCCGTTCTCGTCTACTCCGTGGGCGGGGGCGATCTGGAGAACAACGTCAGCCCGAACCTGGTCAGGGCGCTGCAGTACGCCAAGGAGAAGGGCTCCAAGATCCTGGGCATTGTGGGCCGGAATGGCGGCTTCACGGCACAGGTGGCCGACGCGTGCGCGATTGTGCCGACGGTGAACGCCGTTCATACGACGCCCCACGCCGAGGCCTTCCAGGCCGTGGTCTGGCATCTTCTGGTATCCCATCCCAGCTTGAAGACGGCCGCCACGAAGTGGGAATCGATTCGCTAGGGAGCGCCGTGCCTCATCGCGCTGTATTTCTTGACCGGGATGGTGTGTTGAATCACGTCATCCTACGGGACCGCAAACCCTATCCGCCGGCGACGGTCTCTGAAGTCGTCATCCACGAGGGCGTCCAGGAGGCGTTGCGGGAGTTGAAGCAGTTGGGCTTCCTGCTGATTGTGGTCACGAATCAACCCGATGTCGCCCGCGGGACCGCGACCAGGGCCGAGGTGGAACAGATTCACCGCCACATGGGCGGGTTATTGCCCGTGGACGAGTTCCGCGCCTGCTACCACGACTCCGGCGATGCCTGCGCCTGCCGCAAGCCGCGGCCTGGGATGCTGCTGGATGCGGCCCGCGAACACGGCATCGACCTCGCAGGAAGCTACATGGTGGGTGACCGTTGGCGCGATGTTGAGGCCGGAGAGTCGGCCGGATGCGTCACGGTCTGGATCGATCCCGGCTACGACGAACGAGGGCCGGCTTCGGCCCCCGGCCACCGGGCGCTGACGCCGGCGGCGGCGCTGGCCTGGATCCTGGCACGGGAACGTGCTCCCGGCCAGCCATAGGGGCCGGCACCGCCACGCAAGGCGAACGTGGCCGGTCTTGTCAGGTGAACAGAAACGACTCCAGCGCATCGGCGCATCGCGATGCCGCGCGGCCATCCCAGAACGCCGGAATCCTGCCCACCTTGGGTTCGCGGAGGTGCTCTTTCCACGCCGCCAGGATGCCTTCGGTGGAGGTCCCGGCGAGGCGATTGGTGCCTTCGTCAATGGTGATCGGACGTTCCGTGTTCTCGCGCAACGTCAGGCAGGGAATGCCCAACGCGGTGGTCTCCTCCTGAATGCCGCCGGAGTCGGTGAGCACAACGCTGGCCCGCGACATGAGGCTGAGGAAATCAAGGTAGCCGAGCGGCTCCAACAGGCGAATGCCGGGACTCAGCGTGCCGGAGAGCCTGGCTCGTGTGCGCGGGTGCACGGGGAAGTAGATGGGCAGGGTTTGGCTGATCTCATCCAGAGCCTGGAGGATGGCCGAGAACTGTTCGGGGGAGTCGACGTTGGCGGGGCGGTGCAAGGTGACCACTCCATACTTGCCGGTGGCATCAGTCAAAGCCGGGCGGGCGCGCGCCTGCTCGAGGTTGGCAACCAGTGAGTCGATCATCAGATTGCCCACGACGACCACACGCGATTCCGGCGCGCCCTCCTTGAGGAGGTTGCGCTTTCCGCTTTCCTCGGTGACCAGCAGCAGATCAGAGATGGAATCGGTCACCAGGCGGTTGATCTCCTCCGGCATGCCGCGGTCAAAACTGCGCAGGCCGGCCTCCACGTGCACGACGGGAATCCCCATCTTGGCGGCCACGAGGGCGGCGGCTACGGTGGAGTTGACGTCGCCCACGACGATCACGGCGGCGGGACGTTCGCTTTCGCAGACAGGCTCGATGCGCTTCATGATCTCGGCGGTTTGCACGGCATGGCTGCCGGACCCGACTTCGAGGAAGTGTGCCGGGTCGGGCATGCCCAGATCGCGGAAGAACGCCCCCGACATCCGATCATCGTAGTGCTGGCCGGTGTGGACCAGCAGCGGCTGAAAGCGTGGCCGGTTTCCCAGTTCACGAACCAGGGGCGCGAGTTTCATGAAGTTCGGCCGGGCGCCGCCGACACAGAGTAGTTTTTTTGTCATGAGGAAGAGTTGGAGAACGGTTTGAGCGGAGATTGCTCGAGGACACGAGCGGGATTGCCGACGGCGATGGCGTAGGCAGGGACGCTGCGGGAGACCACACTGCCCGCTCCCACGATCGCCCCCTCGCCAATGGTCACACCGGGCAGAATGATGCAGCGCCGGCCAATCCAGGCGTAGCGGCAGATCTTGATGGGCTTGATGTCGGCCGCGTCGGGCGGCTCGAGGGCCACGCGGCGGACCGCATCGAGCGGGTGGCCGAAGTTATCCGTGATGTAGCACTCGCTGGCGATCAGCACGTCGTGCTCGATTTCGACGTTCAGATTGACGGAGATGGTCGTTTCATGGCCAAGGAAAACGTGGTCGCCGATGGTCACCCGGGGCCGGTCAAAGACACGCCCCGCCAGCACGGCGAGCTTGCCGGAGATGGTGACGTCATTGCCCACGCTGAGTTCCAGTGAACCGCCCAAAGTGGGTGAAACCTCGAGCGAGAGACGCTTGCCCAGCGACGCACAGCGGCTGCGGAAAAGAGGGACGCGCCAGAAGGTGATGGCAATCCAGCGGCAGGGCCGGATCAAGCCCAGATACCACACGGTCTCCAGCAGGAGAACGAGGCTGTCGTACCACTTCCAGGCCGGGAGGTTGAAATTGAGGATCGCTTTCGCGGATCTCTTCAATGCGGCATAGAACGGCGTGTCTGCCCTCTTGATCTTGAGAATGAACCCGTCCAAGGCCTTCATAGAGCCAATCCCCGGTATTGTAGCTGAATGCCCATCGCAATCATCTATCGGCGCGCCGAAGCCTCAACCGCAGGTGGTATCGAGCCATCAGCGGGCCCCATAAAAGCGGCCGATGGCGTGGCAGACATAGGCGATGTCGTCCGCTGAAAGCCCCGGATAGATGGGCAAGGCCAGCGCCTGCGTGGCCAGGAGTTCGCTCACCGGCAGATCTCCGGGCCGATAGCCGAGGTAGGCAAAGCAGGGCTGCAGATGGAGAGGGGTGGGGTAATAGACTTCGGTTGCGATGCCCTGGCCGGTGAGGAAGGCCCGCAGCGGCTCGCGATCGGCGCAGGTGATTACAAACTGGTGAAACGTGTGGCGCACGGCGGGCGCTTCCGGGGCCGGTAAGCGGATCGGGTATCCCTCCGGTTCGAGCAACCGGCGGTAGAGGGCCGCGTTGCCCCGGCGCATTTCGTTCCACTCCTCCAGCCTGGTGAGTTTGGCCGACAGAATCACGGCCTGCAGCGAGTCCAGGCGGGAGTTGATTCCCACCTCCTCATGCAGGTAGCGCACGCGGGAACCGTGCACACGCAACATGGCCAGGCGCTCGGCCAGCGCCTCGTCGCCGGTGGTGATCATGCCCGCGTCGCCATAGGCTCCGAGGTTTTTCGTGGGAAAGAAGCTCCAGCTTGCCATGGCGCCGAAGCTGCCCGCCGGCCGGCCATTCCAGCTCGATCCAATGGCCTGGGCGGCATCTTCGATCAAGACGATTCCACGCTCGAGGCAGGCGCGTTGCAGTGGATCGAGGTCCATGCAGGCGCCGAACAGATGCACGGGCAGCACGGCGCGAATGCGTTGCTCGCGCGCCAGCAGCTCAAGCGCCTTGGCCGTGTCCAGCTGAAAGGTGCGCGGGTCCACGTCGCAAAACACCGGACGCGCCCCAAGCCGGTGGATCGAGCTCGCCGTGGCGAAGAACGAGTAGGGAGTGGTGAGAACATGGTCGCCCGGCCCGATGCCGGCAGCCATCAAGGAGAGCAACAGCGCGTCGGTGCCGGATGCGCAGGCGATGGCGTGGCGGCACCCGATGTAGGCGGCAATGGCCTCCTCGAACTGACGGACGGGCCCGCCGAGAATGAATTGCTGCGTCCGGAATAACTCCGCGACGCCGT
Source organism: Acidobacteriota bacterium (assembly GCA_017304135.1). Taxonomy (GTDB): domain Bacteria; phylum Acidobacteriota; class Terriglobia; order Bryobacterales; family Bryobacteraceae; genus JAFLBB01. The sequence continues at coordinate 3,916 of JAFLBB010000024.1, forward strand.
CCTGAATCAGGCTCTCTACCTGCCGGTGTTGCCAGGACAGGTCAATCAAAGGCACTTTCCGCACTGGTTGGCTCACGTGCTCCTGGTCGCTCCGCAGTTCATTGTTCCGCCGGCAATACGCCGAAGTAGTCGCCGTTCTCGGCGGAGCCGAAGGGCAGGACGACCTGTTGCGCTTTCAGACGGAGCCTCCATCTCTCAAAGGGCGGAGCTTCGCGCTTGGACACCTCGGCGAGCATCAACTGCTCCACCTCGGAATGCAGGACTGCTTCGGGGGCATGATGGAAGGCCCCGGACCGGCGCACGGCGTCGAAGGCGTCCTTGCGAAGAGACTCCCGCACCTGCTCGGAAAGGTGGCTCAGCGCCGCCAGCCCCAATTTCCTGCAGTGCTCTTCGTAGTCGAGGATGAGCTGCCGTTCCTCGGCCTCCTGATGCTGGCGCCGCATGGCTTCCCGCTGCGCCTGAAATCGGTTCCGGGCATTCTCGGCGAAATCCTTGGGGATCAAGCGCTCCCGGGCAGGGAGGTCCTTGATCAGTTTGACCACCAGGCCGGCCGCATTGCGCAGGCTCTGCCCGCTGGTCTGCTTGTAGTGGCACATTTCGATGGCGATCATCGCTGTGTCCAGATACTCGGTCGCCGCCTCCGAGGAGAGGCCGAGCTCAAAAGCGCGTTTGGCCACGCTCGCCGCCACATGAGGCACAACGCCGAGATGCTTCAGGTCGTCCACAATCTTGGCGACACGCTGAACCGAGTAAAACTCGCTCCAGTCCTCCAGGGCATCACACCAGGCCGAGGCCTGCTGCGAGGGGAAGCCGGTTCCTTCCAGATGCTTCTGGCAATAGGCCCGCAGCGACTCCTTGTCCATTTGGGCGGAGTGTTCCAGCAGCCTTCTGGATTCCGGGGTATAGGCCAGGTGCCGGTGCAAAGCAATGCGCCAATCAGCTGTCGACACAACATGCCATGCCCCCAGCACGCGCGCCTTTACCAGTTGCTCAAAGGCTGGTTCGAGAGTCTGCATCAGGCGCGAAAAATACTTCGGTACCGACAGGATTCCCAGATGCTCAGCCGCCAGACGGCGGGCGTCGATCACCACCATGTCGGTGCGCTCGAAGGCAACCACGAGATAGCGGTAGAGGTGCTTGGCCGTAATGCCGTCCAGGTCCATGTAGGTGCCGGCGTCGAGGACACGGAAGAAACCGCGGTCCATGGCCTGGATCACCTTGTCGGTCCAAGTCACCGATCCGGTGAAGCGGCCCGTGGAGTGATCGACGAAACAGGAAAACTCCTGGAACACGTTCAGCCACTTCACCTCTTCCTGGCGGTCGGTGGCCGTCAGCGCGCGGAAGCGCAGCGGGATGAAGCGGTCCATGGCCAGTTTCAGGCGCTGGTAAAACTTGCCATGAACACTGGAAATGTTCAGAATCTTGGCCAGCTCGCGGCCGGTGAAGGTGACCGTCTTGGAGAAGTTGTTGCGGTAGGTCAGCACGCCGAGGGCGACGAAGATGTCCAGGTCCTGCTCGGTCGGCAGCCCCAGATCGGCGTTCCCCTGAACCTGCCAGAGCACATTGGCATCGGTGCCGTCCGGAAGCGTCTTACGTCCCCGGATCTCGATCTTTCCCACGCGTTTCCCGACCCGGCGTTCCAGCACTGCAAACGGTATAACCGCTAGGTTCTCTTCTTCAACAGACAAGTTGATAAGAGAGGATTTCCTGGATGGCTTGTCCATGTGGCCTTGGCCCGCCCGCAATCTCACAGGTTCGGCTCCCTTTAGGATGTACACTTCAGGTCACCATTCGTCTACGGGTTTCCGATCAGACCCATGCCGAAGCCTGACATTTATGATCAACCACACGGAAGGCCTGAGTTGGGGCTGAATCTGGCCTCCAAAACCATGGATACCATTCAACCAGTAGAACCAAAAACCAACCATAGACAGTAGCATGAGCGTGAGTTGATCCTGTAAGTTATTATTTTTCAGCAGCTTACGCAATTTCACGCATTCAGCTGCATCGTGTGCTTCAGCGGAAAGGCGTGGGTTTGATCATAAGAAACTGGTAAGACTCCTGTTATCAGGGTCTTTGAGCTGAAATGCGTAGAATCTGCATCAATCCCAGGACTGATCCGTTTGATTCTGCACTCTGTTCTGAATTCACCGAACTCCTCTCCAGAGGCCTGGAATGCCACATGTTCGTGAGGAGCCCACGCTATTTCCCATCAGACACATGGGGGAGGGGGGAATTTTACGCTGAGACTCACACGGCTTACGCGCGTCCCCATGGCCGTTTCCGGCCTTCTGTGGGTTTCAGCGTAAAGGGAATATTCCGTGTTGGTTCACTGGATGCGGGCCGATAAGGGATTGGAATGGGCATCACTCCGCTCAAGTTCACGGGCATCAGCAGCTTTTCTGAGGATTTTCAAACCATCCTCTCGCGCGCGGTTTCGATTGCTTCCCTGCCGCTGCAGCAGTTGCAGAACAATCAGACCGACCTTCTGGCCCGCAAGCAGGTGCTCTCGGCCTTACGCGGCAGTGTGGCCGATCTTGCCCTGACCGTGGAGGCATTGGGAGAGGCTGGATCGAATCGCAGCCTCAGCGTGATTTCCTCCAATACGAACCGCGTCACGGTGTCCCGCAATGGTTCGGCCACCAGCGGTGTCTATCACATCACCAACATCACCTCGGTGGCGGCGGCGGCAAGTGAGAACCTGGCGGCCGGGCTGGATACCCAGGACACAACCGCCGTCGATGCCGACGACTCGGTCGAACTTGTACTGGGAACTGCCGCGCACACGTTCTCGCTGACCAGCGAAACCAACAACCTCGTCGGGCTGCGCGATGCGATCAATAACGCAAACGCAGGCGTAACGGCGACCATCATCAACTCCGGCGCCCAGACGGGGGCCTATTATCTCTCCCTCACGGCGGCACAACCTGGTGAGACAACCCTGGAACTGCGTTCCGAGGCCGGCAACGCCGCCACCAATCTGCTCACCAGCTCCAACCAGGGCGCCAACGCCGAGTTTGAGCTGAATGGAATCGACATCAGCCGCAGCGACAACACCATCTCCGACGTCATCGACGGGCTGACGCTGACGATCCTGAATGAGACCGAGAGCGGTGAAGAAGTGACCATCACGGCCAACTCCTCCCGCGGCAGCCTGGCCTCACTGCTCAACAACTTCGTCGCCGCCTACAACGCCACCTCTTCGGCTGTGAACGCACACATTGGCGAGGATGCCGGCATCTTGTCGGGAGATCCCATCCTGCGCCAGATTCAGGGCGCGCTCCGCTCCCTGGCCGGCTACTCCGGCAGTGGGGAAGTGGCCTCACTGACGGCGCTGGGGATTGAGCTCGACAAGACCGGCACGATGAGCTTCCAATCGGCCAAGTTTTACTCACTAAGCACGTCGCAGTTTGAATCAGCGCTCGATCTAATGGGGACGGTGCAGACCGGCTTTGGCCTTCTGGCCCGCCGCCTGGACGAGATCAGCAACCCCATTACGGGCCTGATCAAGAAACAGCAGGACTCCATCGACGTCGCCGACAACCGCCTGGATGACCAGATTGCCTCGGTCTCCGAGCGCATCACGGTGATGCAGAGTTCCCTCGCCCTCAAACTGCAGCAGGCCGATGTTCTCATTAGCCAGTTCACGGCCCAACAAACCCAGCTCGAAGCCATCGTCAAATCCCTCAACACGCTCACCTTCGGCAAGGAGAAAAGCTGATGAGCGAGTGGGCCTCCCTGCTTGCTGAGCTGGAGCGGATCGACTTCGAACTGCAGCGCACCTCCGACCCGGACGCCCTGGTGTCCTGGGCGCGCCAGCGCGGCCTTCTTCTGCTCCGCCTGCAATCACTCCCGCAAGGCGAAGCCGGCGAAACCGAACGCGTGCGGGCGCAGCTTGCCCTGGCCAGGGGACAAGAGCTGGTATTGGAATGGTGCGGAAAGCGCGACCAGATGCGCACGGAGGCAGGCAACCTGCACATGTCGCGCACCATGCTGCAGAGCCTGCGGCCATCGCGCCGCGGCTCCTACTTCAACTTCGAAAGTTAGAAGTTCCCTCTCCCATCCAACCCCTGTAACTCAGCCGATACCCTCTCCACCACCTCATTCCAAGCCCCGGCCCTGGGCTGACGGAACAGCCGCATGCCGGGATACCAGGGTGAATCCTCGCGCTCCAACTGCCAGCGCCAGTCAGCGCCGAAAGGCAGCAAGGTCCACACCGGCCTGCCGAGTGTGCCCGCAAGGTGAGCCACCATCGTATCCACGGTAATCACCAGGTCGAGTCGGCGGAGAAGGGAGGCCAAATCGGCGATCGTTCCCTCCTCGGTCTCAATGCGATGCGGCCGCCAGGAGCCGCTCAGCGCCTCGATTTCCGCCTCCGCCGGTCCGCGCTGCAGGGAGAGAAAGGAAACACCGTCCACCGCGGCAAGGCCGGCCAGTGTCGCCAGGGGAAGAGAGCGCTTCCGCCCTTGTACGTGAGCCGGGTGGCCGGCCCAACACAGGCCCACCTTGAGCCCGTCGGGAAGATTCGCCGCAAGCGGCGGAACCTCCACCGGGAACCATACGGGCGGGATCTGCTCAAAGCAGCCGCCAAGACTGAGCAGGGGGATGTGAAAATCCAACGCAGGCAGCGTCTCTCCCCGTGCGATCACCTCCACACCAGGCAGTTGGCGCAGCAGCGGGTAGAGGCGCGGCTGCACCTCGAAGACCACATGCGCCCCCGCCGCCATCAGCAGCGGCAGGTATCGCAGGAACTGGAAGGTGTCTCCCAACCCCTGTTCACTCCACACGCAGAGCCGCTTGCCCTGCAGTTGCTGGTGACGCCAGCGAGGACAGGAAAAATCACGGCGGGGGAAGCCCGGCTGTTCCATTCGTGTCTCATAGAGCGGCCAGCCGCGGCGGAAATCGCCCAGGCTGAGCAGGGCAAGCGAGAGGTTCCAGCGCGCATCGATGTGCGTGGGTTTGCTCGTAAGGGCAGTCTCAAAATGAGTGATTGCCTCGCCCTGGCGGTTCTCTCCCAGGTAGATCCCGCCCAGGTTGTTCAAGGTGTCGGCGTGCCCTGGGTCGATCTCGAGCAGGGACTCATATTGCGACTTCGCCTCGTCAATACGGCCTGAATTCTGCAAAGTGAGGGCGAGATTGTACTGCGCGTCGGTGTAGCCGGGGCGGATGGCAAGCGCGCGTTCGTAGGCTCGCAGCGCCTCCTGCTCATGGCCTTCGGCCTGGAAGACAAGGCCGAGGTTGTTGTGTGCTTCAGCATAATCGAAGGTCAGTTGGATGGCACGCTGATAGCAGTCGCGCGCCTCGGCAAGCAAACGCAAGGCGCTCGCCGCCAGTCCACGGTGATACCAGGCTTCGGCCCAGGTGGCGTGCAGCCGGCAGGCCTCGGCATACTGTTCCCGCGCCGCCGCCCAGTCGTTGTCCTGGGCCGCGATGTGGCCGCAGTGCAGGTGCGCTCGGGCGCAGTTCTCGACCGCTTCCGTGAAGGAGGGGTCCAGCGCGACGGCCGCGGCGAAGTCGGCGCGCGCTTCGGCGTAGCGCTTCTGCGCGGCGCGGGCGTGTCCGAGCGCGTTGCGCAGTTCGGCATCGGCGGGCTGCTGGGCGGCGGCTTGCAGCAGGACCGATTCGGCCTCCTCGACCTGGCCGGCGTCAATCAGGGCGCGGCCCAGCCGGCCCAGTGTCGGGGCGTGGCATGGCTGCATGCGCAGGGCCTCGCGGTAGGCGCCGATGGCCCCTTCCAGATCGCCCGAGCGCCGCAGGGCGAGGCCGAGATTGGCGACAAAGGTCGCGTTGGGGTTCAACTGCACCGCGCGCGCAAGAAAGCCCAGCGCCCGCCCCGATTCGCCCTGCTCGCTGAGCACCAGACCCAGCAGGTGCAGCGCATTGGCGTTGTCCGGCGCCTGATCGAGCGTCGCGCAGTAATGGCGGGCGGCCACGGCGAGATTGCCCGCCTGGTGTTCGGCCAACCCGGCGGCGAGCGACTCGGCGGCGGTCACCGGCATAGCGCGAGCTCCTCCAGCGGGGGCGCGAAACGGTCCTCCGAGACAGCGTCGATGGCTTCCTCTTCGCGTGTGTGGATGTCCACGCGCACTCCAGGGGCGGCCAGCAACACCTGCGCTGCCAGCTTGTGCGCCGGCGAGAGCGCCTCCTTGCCGCCATCAAAGACAATGAGCCTGCCGGTCCGCGCCGCGTCCTCCACGACGCGCTCCCAACGGTGCGGGGAGACCGGATGGAGAGAATACAGGCTTGCCGAGCGCCCTCCGGCCGCCATGCGGGCCGCCAGCTCCGCGCCCGAGTCGAGCGTGAAGGAGAAGCAGGCGATCGTGGCATCGCGGCCCGAGGCGAACTGGAAGCAGGACTGGTCCTCGGCCTCCCACACCAGCGGCAAATCGAGCACGGGGGCGCCGAACAGACGCTGCGAAAAGGCGAGGATGCGGAAACCCGGCCGCAAGAGTTGCGCCGCGATAATCCGCTCCAGCTCCACCTTGGCCACCGGCGCGAACCCATCGGCGCGCACCGTGGAGCAGATCCCGTTCAACCCCTGAAAGCTCGATTGCGGCCCCTGCAATCCCTGGTCGCAGACAATGGCCGCGATTGTGAAGCTGCCGCTCACGGGCGCTCCCTGGGCGCGTACCAGCTGCATCGTGTTGGCCATCTGATCGAGGGCCAGCAGCAGGAAGTCCAGCTGCTTCACGTAGAGCACACAATGCACGCCGTTCATCATGAGCCCGAACCCCGTGCCGGCGTGGGTGAGTTCGCAGTTGCCGATGTTGGTGAGCACGCCCGGAAGGTTACGCGTCAGGCCGCAGATGCAGCTTCCCTTGTCGATGTTCTCTCCCATCTGCACAAGCGGTGTGTGGGAGGCCAGCGCGGCCGAGACGGCCCGCGCCAGCGCCGCATTCAATGTGGCGAGATAAGTCGGCGTTACCGGCTGAGACATGATTCCTCCAGAGGAATGGCAAGCAGGCCCGAGGCCAGCGCCACGAGCGATTGGGTAAAGGCGGGGGCTTCGTCGCCCAGCAGGCGCGCCGCCATGTGGGCCGGATCGTCGCTGGACGGCTCGATCACCAGGCCTTCGGAAAGTGAGATGTGGCGCGGGTCGGTGGCCCACCCTGGTGTGGCCCCGGCGTGGTTGCAGAAGGTGCGCACGCGGGCCTCAAGCACGACCGGTCCCGCTTGCGCCGCGCCGCGGGCGCGCGCCAGGGTCTGCCCGTACACCGTCAGGTCGTTCCCGCTCAGCGGCAGGTAGGGAATATCCAGCGATGCCGCCAGCGCACCGGCGTCAACCGGAGAACGGCGTTCGGCGATCCGCGAGGCAAGCGAATGATCGTTGTTTTCGATGAGGACGGCCAGCGGCAGGCGGTGCGAACGGGCAAAGAGCAAGGTCTCATAAAACGCCCCTTCCTCCATTGCCCCGTCACCGGTCAGTGCAAACACGACCGCCTCGCTGTGGCGCAGCTTGTGCGCGAAGGCGAGGCCGCTGGCCACCGGCAGGTTGTTGCCGAGAATCGAAGAGGTATAGGCGATGCCGTGCGAAGGCTGGGTCAGATTCATGGAACCCAACTGGCCGCCGCAGGCCCCCGCCGGGCTCAGCAGATATTCCTGATAGACCGGCGCAAAGGCCCTCGCCCGCGCAAACTGATAGGCCATGTTGCGGTGCGTCAGAGCGAGCTGGTCGGCCGGGGCCAGCGCCGCGTCCAGGGCCACGGCCAGCGCCTCGTGGCCGAAGGCGGCGTGTATGGGAATGCGGAAGCGGCCGCGCTTCATCTCCTCATTGATCAGGTGCTGCCAGAGCCGCAACTCCAGCACACGGCGGGCCAGCTCGCGCGGGTTCATACGGCCACCGCCTGTTCGAGCGTGGCCAGCCCGCGCGCCAGGTCAAATGCCGGCGCCCAGTCCAGTTCGGCGCGCGCCTTGGCGTTGTCCGGATTGCGCACGCTCACCGCCTGCGGCTGGCCTTCGATCACGCGCGGACTGCGCCCGCACAGCCGCATGCTTTCCTCAATCACCTCGCCCAGCGTGATCAGCCGGTCGCCGGAGAGATTGAACACGGCAAAGCCGGACCGCTCGAGCGCCGCCGCGGCGAGAATACCCGAGCAGATGTCCTCGACGTGGATGAAGCGGCGCGCCGTGGACAACGACCCTTTCACCTCCACCACGCCCTTGTGCGTCACCGCATCGTGCAGCATCTCCACCGCCGACCAGTTGGCCGGCCGCGGGCCGTACACGATGCCGAACCGCAGCACGGTGATCGCCGGGAAATCCCCGCGCCTTGCGGCGCCGGCCAGCAGGCGCTCGCCGGCCAGCTTGGTGAGAGCGTATTCGCTCACCAGCCGCGTCGCATCCAGCGGCGCGTCCTCGCGCTGCACCTCACTGTTGGCGACCTCGCCATATACCCACTCGCTCGAAGCAAAGAGGAACCGCCGCACACCGCGCCGTCGCGCCGCCTCGATCAGGTTGAGCGTGCCGCCGACGTTCACGTCGAAGGCCTCGCGCGGATTCTGCCGGCAATCGCCGTCGCGTGAGATCGCCGCCAGGTGAATGAGCGTGCCGCCCTCGGCCATCAGATCGGACACTGCCGAATCGCGGATGTCGGCGCGCTGCGTGCGCTTGTGCCGCGCCGTGGTGTCGATGCCCGTCCAGGCCTCGCCGCGGGCATCCAGCACGGAGGCAAGACAGCCCCCAATGAAACTCTCGGAACCGGTGATGGTGATCATCGGATGGCAACCTCCTCGGGATAAGGCTGGTGTTCGGCCACCAGCGGCGCGCTCCATTCGTCCCGGCGCTTCTTACGGAGAAACCCATGCGGGCAGCAGGTGACATGCAGGCGCGTGTAGTGCGGATCGTCTTCGTATTCCGGATGAGCCGCTAGAAACCGTTCGATCGCCTCCAGCGGATGGCTCAGCCGCCATTCGCGCTGGCCGCGCGGGATGTCCCACACGTCGGCCTGCGCCCCATCCATCACAACCAGGTAGCTGCCTGGCGTGACCAGTTGTTCGTACAGCCGCAACTCGGCCAGCACATGTTCGGTGGAGTGGTTGGAGTCCAACACCACCACCACGCAGCCCGAGCCGGCCACGCGGCGCCGCACGCGCTCAAAGGTGTCCTGCGCCGTTGAGCTGCCTTCGATCAGCTCGATGCGATGGGCCAGCGGGTGAGCCTCCAGCGTGGCCCGGTTGTGCTTGCGGATTTCCACGTCGACGCCGAGCACGCGGCCTTTACCGGCCAGCTCGCACAGCGAGGCGTAGAGAATCGCCGAGCCGCCATGGGCCACGCCGCATTCCACAATCCAATCCGGACGCAGCCGCCACAGCAGCTCCTGCATGAGCACGATGTCGCTGGGAAATTGAATGATCGGCACCCCCAGCCATGTCGGCTCATACATCAGCTTGTACTGGGCGCCCAGTTTCACCCACATGCTCGCCACGGCGCGCAGGCCCTCGGGCGAGTAGAGATCAACGGTGCGGCGCGAACCGGCGGTCTCAATGGTGAGGCGCGTGGATGAATCGGTGGTCAGAGTGCGGTCATACATGGGGGGAACCTCCAGTCGTTGCGGGACGCCGTGTCATACCAGGCGCACCTCGGGCACGGGCATCAGGAAACGGCCGCCACGAGCGCGGTAGCCGGCCAACTGAATCTGAATCTCATCGGCAAAGTTCCAGGCCAGTAAGAGCAGAATGTCGGGCTCATCGGAGTCGATGCGCTCCGGGGCGACAATGGGGATGTGTGTGCCTGGCGTGAAGCGCCCCTGCTTGAGCGCGTTGCGGTCGGCGATCCACATCAGATCCGAGGGACCCAGTCCGCACCAGGCGGCCAGCGTCGAGGCTTTGGCCGGAGCCCCATAGCCGGCCACGCGTTTGCCCCCGGCGCGGAAGCCGTCCAGGGCGGTGCGCAGATCGCGGCGAATCGTGCACGCGCGGCGGGCCAGCTCGTCATACACCGCGCGCTCATGCAGACCCGCCTTGCGCTCGGCCTCCAACTGCGCGGCCACGCGCGGGCCCGGCATGCGCGCGCCGCGGTGTTGCACCCACACCCGCAGCTGGCCGTGGTGAATGGGCAGGCGTTCACAGTCGAAGATCTCCAGGCCGTGCGCGGCAAACAGCTCCATCATCGGCTCGAGCCGCCAGAAGTGGCAGTGCTCGTGATAAACCGTGTCGAAGGCGCACTGCTCGATGAGGTCCAGCAGATAGTGCGCTTCGATCACAAACACGCCGTCGGTGGCCAGCAGCAGGGCGACTCCTTCGAGGTAGGAGTGCAGCTCCGGAATGTGGGGGAAAGAGTTGGTGGCCGTGATCACCCGCACCGGCCCATGGCGGTCATACAGCCGCCGCGCCGTGCCGCCGTGGAAATAGTCCACTTCCACTTCGATGCCTTTGGCGCGCGCCAGCGGAGCGAGGTTCTGCGCCGGGTCGATCCCACAGGCGCGGAAACCATGGCCGCGCATATGGGCGGCCAGCGTGCCGTCGTTGCAGCCGATGTCGAGCGAGGCGGCTCCCGCGTGGGCCGGCACGCGGGCGGCGATGGCAGCGGCCAGCGAACCGAGGTGCGCCGTGAGAGTCGAGGAAGCCGAACTGACGTAGAGATAGTGCCCGTAGAGCAGTGCGGGTGCGACGCGGTCGGCCAGCTGCACATGCGTGCAACGCGGGCAGCGCGCCAGACGCAGGGGAAACAACGGCTCTCTGTCGCACTCAGCCGCCGTGGGCAGGTTGTTGGCCAGGCCGGCCAGGCCGAGATCGAGAACCACTTCCAGGTTCGCCGAACCGCACAGCAGGCAACTGCCGCTGGCAAGCAGCTCCACCGGCGAGGCGGCGATCGTATCGAGGGGTGTGCTCATGAGGACTGCTCCTTCCACCAGGCAATGGCCTGTTCGATTCCGGTGTTCAGCTCCAGGCGCGGGCTCCAGCCCAGCCACTCGCGGGCGCGGCGGTTGCTCCCCGAACTGCGGGCGAGGGTCTCGCCTCCGGGCGGCGCCTGGGCGGCCTCCCCCCAGCGTGGCTCGGCCCCGGCGCAGGCAAAAATCAAACCGGCCAGGCTGGCCACGCTTGTCGCCCGGCCCGAAGAGAGATTCAGAATGGCCGGGTTGGGTAGCGGCGCCCAGGCCGCCCGCGCCATGGCGTCCACGGCGTCGGAGACGGCCAGAAAGTCGCGCTCCTCGCCCGGTGACCGCAGCGTGAGCAAGTCGCGCCCCAGTGCGGCGCGGATCGCCGACGGCACCAGGCGCGCGGGAGCCTCATAGGGCCCATAAGGTGTGAACAGACGCAGCCAGACGCACTCGATGCCCAGTTGCGGGGCGCGCCCGGTGGCCATGCCGCAGGCGGCCGCCTTGGCCAGCCCCAACGCCGTGTCCGGATGGCAGGGGGAGTCTTCGTCAAAGCCGGCTCCGGAGCCATACTCGGCCGCCGAACCGGTGGCGATGAGCCGGCGCGGCCGCCACCGCTGGCAGGCTTCCAGCACGCCGTTCATCCCCTGCGTGATGGCCCGCTCATGATCGTCCGGCTGGGTCTCCCTGTTCCACGCCGTCGAGGCCAGGTGGTAGACCGTCTCGGGCTGAAAGCGGTTGAAGATCGCCGCCAAGGCCTGCGCATCCCGCACGTCGGCCGGGCAGAGACCCGCCTCAACTCCGGTCAGCCGTTTCGCGGAGCCTCCCGGGCGGACAATCGCGCAGACATCGTGCCCGTCCTTCAGCAATTGCCGCACAAGGTTCGCTCCGATAAATCCTCCCGCTCCGGTGACGGCAATGCGCATGGCTACTCCACGTGCGGCATGAGCACGCGCGAACCCTGCGGTTCAGCGCGTATGCTCAGCTCCTTCAGTTCGGACAGCTCGACCCGCACGGACTGGTGCCGCGCCGGAGGCGCGACGAAGAGGAAAAAGCCGCCGCCGCCGGCCCCGCACAGCTTCCCGCCCCAGGCACCCGCCCGCAGGGCGCGCTCATACCATTCGTCCAGCCGCGCCGTGGAGATGGTCGAGGCCAGCCGCCGCTTGGTCTGCCAGCCACGGTCGAGCAGCCGCCCAAACGCCTCCGGATCGAATCCCTCGGCGAGGGCACGCTGCAACTGGCGCGCCTGTTGCTTCAGCTCGCTCAGCTCGGCACGGCGCTCCTCGATGTGGGCGCGCTGCTCGGCCAGCACACTGGCCGCCTGGCGCTCGATGCCGGTCCAGAACAGCAGCAGATGGTCCAACAGCCGCCGCCGCGCGCCGGGAGCAAAGCGCTGTGCCTCCACGCTTACGCCGCCGCCGGGCAGGAAGCGGAACAGGTTGAAACCGCCAAAAGCGGCTGCATACTGATCCTGCTTGCCGATGGGCCGGCCGAGCACCTCGATCTCGACATGGGCGGCCTCCTCGGCCAGTTGCGCCGCCGACACCGGCTCGCCGCGCCAGGCGTGCAGAGCGTTCAACAGTCCCACGCAAAAGGCGCTTGAGGAGCCCAGCCCGCTGGAGGCCGGGATGTCGGCCACCGTGCTCATGTACAGGGGCGGTTCGATGGCCAGCAGTTCGAAACAGGCCCGCGCGATGTCGTTGCGAATCTCGCGCACCGAGTCGACCTGCTCGGTTTCGGAGTAGTTCAGACGGATGGCCGAGCCGAACAGAGCATCGTGGCGTTTCAACGTGACATAGACATACTTGTCGATGGCCGTGCTCAGCACGGCGCCCTCTTCGCGCTCGTAGTAGCCGGCAAAGTCGGTCCCGCCGCCCGCAAAGCTCACCCTCAGCGGCGTGCGCGTCACGATGAGCCCGGCGCGCAGCCGCGGCGGTCCTTGCCCGGCCACGGCGCCGGCCAGACGCGACAGCGAGTGCGCCCCGGCCGCCGCCGGCGCTCCCTGCTCGGCAATGTGCCGGGCCAGCGACACCGTGTCAGCCATGCCGCACAGACCAGTCATAGGGGATCGTTCTGTCAAAGGGCGCGATGCGCCACATCTCGTCGGGTTCGTGGGCGATGGTGGCGCAGTTGGCCAGGATCACCATCTTGTCGCCGTAGGCTTTGTAGCCATTGGCGATGCCCGGCGGGATCCGCACCAGCACATAGTTGTCTTCACCGAGGAAGATCTCCTGCAGTTCACCGCGCGTGGGCGAGCCCTCGCGCAGATCGTAGAGCACGAGCTTGGCGCGGCCGGAGAGCACGGCGTTGTTCACCGTCATCTTCGTGTGCACGTGCCAGGCCTTCACCGTCCCCGGCCAGGAGCAGGAAAAGTAGATCTCGCCGAACTGCTGGAAATGCGCGTCGGTGGCCTTCATCATGTGCATGATCTTGCCCCGCTCATCCACGATCTGGCGCAGGGGAACAATCAGGACGCCGTCAATCACGCCATCACCTCCTCGGCCTCAGCCCTCTCGCCGCGCGCCGAGCACTGGCGGTTTGCTTGCCATCGCAGGTCCTCGCCGAGCGCGCCCTCCTCGAGCAGCTTCCTCAGCCACCGCAGCCGCGTGAAGCGCGCATCGTCAAACTGGCCCATACTCAGCCCGAGGGCGCGGAATTCCCGCACCAGCCTCTGTGCCCCCGCGCACGGGCTCCACTGGAGCCGGAAACCCGGCAGATGGCGGGCGATCTTGGCAAACGAGGTGCGATAGCTGCGCTGGTCGGCGTCGGCCTGCGCCAACAATTCCAGAGCCGCTCCGGAGGCCTCGGCGACATGCCGCGCCAGCGTGCCGATCTGCACGTTTACCTCGGCCGCCCCCACATTGAAGGCTTCGTTGTGGACCGCCTCGCGCGGGGCCTCCAAGGCGGCATGAAACGCCGCGCACACGTCCTCCACATGCACCACCGGGCGCCAGGGCTTGCCGTCACTGAATACGCGCACCGACCCGCGCGCCACCGCTGAGCCGGCCAGGGAATTCAGCACCGTGTCAAATCGCATCCGCGGCGACAGACCGTAGATAGTGCCGTTGCGCATGTACACCGGCGAGAACGTAGCCGACGCCAAAGGGCGGAGTGCATGTTCGGCCTCCACCTTGGAGCGGGCATACTGCGTCCTCGGGTCCAGCGGCGAATTCTCATCGACCTCGGTTTCCCCTCCGCCCGCGGCCCCGTACATGATGCAGGAGCTGGAGAACAGAAACCGGCTCACGCCCGCCTCGCGCGCCAGCAGGGCCAACCGCACCGAAGCCTCGCCGTTGATCTCGCGCGTCCAGTGCTTGTTCAGGTTCCCGATCGGGTCGTTACTCAGCGCCGCCAGGTGAATCACGGCATCGGTCCCCTCCAGGTCGCGCGCCGTGAGGCCGTCGCGCAGGTCCACGCCATGGCCGGCCACCTCGCCGCCGCCCGGCCCAAGAAGGCAGCGCTCGAAGAAGCCCGTGTCGGCTCCCTGGACCTCATAGCCGGCCCGCAGAAAATAGGGGACCATCACGGAGCCGATATAGCCGCGATGGCCGGTGATCAAAATACGTTTTGCCATAAGGGTTCCTTGTCCCGTACCGGAAGCGCCGCGGCCAGCGAGCCCAGGCCGGCCGGCCCGTACTCGCCCGCCAGCAATCGCGCGGCAGCGGCCAGCAACGGCAACGCCTCGCTGATCCGGAGAAACCGGCAGCCGGCCCGCGAGGCCGCCTCGGCGTCACGGTCGTCATCGCCCAGGTACCAGGTCTGGGACAGATCCAGCGTCCAGTCGCGCTGCGCCTGGAAGAGCATCCCCGGCGAGGGTTTGCGGCAATCGCAGCCCTCGTCCCAGCCGTGCGGGCACACATAGACGCCGTCAATCCGCCCGCCCGCCTGTTCCACTTCGGCAAGCATCCGCGCGTGGAGCGCCTCGAGGTCGCCTGCGGTCAAGGCGCCGCGCGCCACTCCCGCTTGATTGCTCGCCACGAGCACCCGCCAGCCCGCGGCGCAGAACGCATGCAGCGCCTCCAAGGCCCCTGGCAGCCACTCCCAATCGCTCCAGGAACAAACGTAGGCGGCCCGAGGCGGTTTACGGTTCAACACCCCGTCGCGGTCCAGCAGCACGGTGCGCGGCTGCGAGAAGAATCGCTCGGTTTCGGCCAGACGCCGCGGATGGGCCGGGCCGTAGTAACGGTGGCGCGTGAGGAAGGCGCCGAGCATCCGGCGCCGCACCAGCTCGGGATACAAGGCCTGGCTCAGGCTCAGGTTGTTATCCCCGGCCAGCTCCAGCGCGTGGCGGTCCAGAAACAGATAGCCGATATCGACCCCCGTCAGCCCGGCCGCGTTTCTGGCCGCGTCGTACTCACGCACAAGCCCGTGCTCATCACAGGCCACGTTGGCGCGCGAGTAGCCGTCGCGGTTGTCGTACACCGTCATTTGCGCCGGAAGATGCGAGGCCAGCCAGGCGGCTTCGGCCTGCTTCAGGTCGACCGGACAGAAGTTGTCGCCGTACAGCACAAGAAACTGACGGTCGAGCATTGAGGCCGCGCGCCGCAACCGGAGCGCTGTTTCCGTCGTGGGCGATGAGATCGAGTATTCCAACTCCATCCCCAATCGGGACCCGTCGCCAAAATGAGACACCAGCGCCTCGGCGTGCCAGCCACCCAGCAGCAGCACGCGCTCCACCCCCCAGCCGCGCAGCCATCCCAACAGGCGCTCGGCGAACGGAGCGCCCGCAACGGGAATCATCGGTTTGGGGAGCGAGGCCGTCAGCGGCAGCATTCGCCTGCCATAGCCGCCCGCGAGCACGGCGGCCTGGCGCACACGGGCCAGTGACATCAGTGTGACGCGTCCCTTTACTGAATCACCAGCTCCGGCAGCAGGGCCGAAGCAAGCCGGGCCGCGCTGGCTACTTCGTGCACGCCGGCCTCCAAACAGTTCACCGCCAGCGTCGGCGAGCCGCCCGCCGGCGGCTGAATCAAGCCCTGCAGCTTGGGCTTCTCGCCGTGTACACGCGGGGGCACGGGCAACGAGGCCTGCTCCACGCCGTACTTGACGCACAGCTGGCGCAGCTCGCTCAACGTCTCGTCGTAGCTCTCCGGGTCGCGGTTGATGTTGGCCGCCATCGCCGTCAGCATCTTGGCCATGGGTATCTGGAAGCGCGCATCGTCGGGAAAGAGCGCTTCCTTGGCGCGCAGTTGAATGTCGGCCCAGTTCACCTCGAGATTCACCGAGGGAATCAGCGCCGGGTGGATGATCTCGGCGATCGATTTGCCCTCCTCGCTGTGATAGTCCTGGCGCCGCCGGGCGCCCTTGCTGCGGAAGAAATACGCACAGCCGGTGGAAGCGCCCGAGTTGCCGCCGATGGACAGGCCGCGCTCGAACTTGCCGATGTTCCGGCCCAGGTAGGCGTTGGCGATCCCCGTATAGTTGTCCGGCGCGCCGACATAGAAGTACTTGCCCGTCTTGGCTGTGACGCGGTCCACCAACTCGCGGCTGGTGAAGCCCGTATAGATGCTCGGCAGCGACCCAAAGCCCAGGTCCCAGTCGTAGTAGCTCTGTAACAGGGCGTGCGCGTCCAGCATCTGGAAGTTGTGCGTCGTATGCAGAAACATCCTGCCGGCCACGCTCGGCTCCAGCGCGTCCTCCCACCAGTAGGTGTACTTGTCCCACATCAGCACATCCATGGGAGCGCGCTCCAGGATGGAGGCCGCCAGTTTCATGCCGTCCGGCATCATCGCGTCGTCATCGCCGAGGAAAAACAGATAGCGCCCCTCGCACAGCGCCAGCGCCTGTTCCCAGTTCTCGTTCATGGGCAGCGTGTAGGCGGCCCGGTTGTACTTGATCTTCGGCGAGCGGTAGGAGCGCACGACGTTGGCCGTCTCCTCGCTTGAGCAGTTGTCCTGGACGATCAGCTCGTAGTCGGGATAGTCCTGCTGCAGGACGCTCCGCATCGAGTAGGCCAGGGTGCGATGGCGTTCCCGTGTGGGAATCACGATCGAGAACATCGGTTGTGACATGAATCAGTCCTTTCCGGCGACGGAGATGGCCTCCGGCGCGAGTCCCTCACACCAACGCCGCCACATGAGGCGAAAGGCGGCTTCCATTCGCCGCGCAAAACCCGGCTCATCCATCAGGGGCGATGCACGCAGGCGCACGCGCAACTGCTGGCGCAGCGCCGCCAGCTCATCACCGCGCGAGGCCCACGAGGCGGCGCACCGCAGGTAGTCCTCGCCGGCGGCCGTGATGCACTCCTCCAGCCCGGCCTGGGCAAGCAGGCTCGCCCCGACGCGCGAGACATGCGCCGGTCCGGTCAGCGTCACCACCGGCACGCCCATGAACAGCGCCTCGCAGGTGGTTGTGGTGCCGTGATAGGGATAGCTGTCCAACGCCACATCGACATGGGCGTAGGAGTTCAGATGGCCTTCCAGCGACTCGACGGCGCCCGACATGAGAATGCGCGACTCGGCAATGCCCCTGCGCGCGAACGCGGCAATCACCCGCGCCCGCGCCGGGCCCTCGGCCAGCGCCTTGTTCTTCAGCGCCAGGCGCGAACCGGGCACGCGTACAAGAAGTTCCGCCCAGAGTTCGAGCGCTCGCGCACTCATCTTCGCCATGTTGTTGAACGAGCCGTAGGTGATCGTGCCGCTGGCCAGCAGCGGCGGCGGCGCGGGCGGCGGTGTGGAGGGCGCCGGGCGGAAACAAAGGAATCCTCCCTCCAGCCGCGCCAGCCGTTCCGTGTGCCAGCGCTCGGTGTGCCCGGCCGGATCGCTGATCTCGTCGGTGATGCGGTAGTCCATAGCCGCCAGCCCCGTCGTGTCCGGATAGCCGAGCCAGGTCACCTGAAGGGGGGCCAGGCGGCGCGAAAACAGGCGCACGCGGCTACCGGCCGTGTGCCCGCCGAGATCCACCAGGATGTCGATCGAATCGGCCCGGATGAGGCTCTCCAGCCGGTCGTCGTTGTAGCCGCGGATGTCGCGCCAGCGCGACCCGGCCATCTGCTGGAACCGCGCTGTCAGGGCATCGCTGCGCGGCACGTCGGCGTAGCAGTAAAACTCCACCCGCGCCGCGTCGTGATGCTCCAGCAGCGGTTCGGTGAAGTAGGCCACCGAATGGCGGCGAAAGTCACAGCTCACATAGCCCACGCGCAGGGTCCGCCGGGCCTCGGCCGCCCCCGGCGGCGTGAAGCGGTATGTGGGCGCGTTCGCATAGCGGGCCTCGAAACCCCGGTGGAGCTCGAAGATCTCGGCCGGCGTCATCGTGTCCAGATAGTGCGTGTTCAACAGCAGGTTCGAGTAGGCGTGGTGGTTGCGCGGATCGTACTCCAACGTCTTGCGGTAGCAGGCAATGGCCTCCTCGACGCTGCCCTGGTCGCCCAGCGAGCAGCCGAGGTTGTTCCAGACGAAGGGGTTGTCCGGCCGCATCTCGGCGGCACGCCGCAGGCACGCAATGGCCTGCTCGGGCCGCCCCCGGTCGCGGTAGTTGTTGGAGAGATTGATGAGCGGATCTGCGTAATCGGCGCGCACTGCCAGCGCCCGTTCGAAGTACGGAACCGCGTCTCCCAGCCGGCCCATGTCCTGTAGCGTGACCCCGGTGTTGTTGAGCGCCTCGGCGAATTCCGGCCAGCACTGCAGGGCTTTCTCATACCAGCCGAGCGCCTCGGCGTACCGCGCCTGGCGGCGGTAACAGTTGCCGATGTTGTTGTAGATGGTGAAGGCTGCCGGGTTCAGTCCGAGCGCCTTCTCATAACAGGCCAGTGCTTCCTCGTAACGGCCCAGCTCCTGATAGGAGTTGCCCATGTTGTTCCACGAGTTCTCGCTGTCGCCGTGCTCGGCCAGCAGGGCCTGAAAACCGGCGATCGCCTCTTCATGACGCCCTTCGGCGGCGAGCAGATTGGCGAGGTTGCCGAGCGCCTGCACCATGGCCGGATTCAATTCGAGCGCCCGCTGATAACACTGGCGCGCGCCGGCCAGATCGCCCAACCCCTGCAGGGCCGCGCCGCGGTTGCTGAGGGCGTCCGGATAGTCGGGGCGGAGAGAGATGGCTTTCTCGTAGCATTCCAGCGCCTTGCGCCAGCGGCCCAGTTGCTGTTCGGCGTTGCCCAGGTTGTTCCATGCTTCAGCTTGGCCCGGCTGCAGTTCGACCACGCGTTGCAGGCTCGCCCGCGCCTCCTCGAAACGGTACTGCCCGCCCAGCAGGTTGCCCAGATGGTGGTGCCCGGCGGCGTCCCGCGGGTTGATGCGCGTGTACTCTTCCATGTGCCGGATGGCGGCGTTGAAGTCGGCCTGGTTCTGGCGAGTGAGGGCGAGATTGAAATGGGCGAGCGGGTGGCTCGGAGCCAGCGCCAAGGCGCGTTGGAGGGAATCGGCGGCTTCCGGATAGCGGTTCAGCGCCAGGTAGTAGCGGCCGAGGTTGCTGTGATAATCCGGCGCACGCGGGTTGGAGCGCACAGCACGCTCGCCGTACTCGGCGGCCTTCTGTGCTTCTCCCAATTGGAATAACGCCACCGCGAGCAGGTGAAGCGCATCGCCGTTGAACGGATCGCGCCGCAACACCGAGCGGTATAGATCGGCCGCCTCGGTGTGCTTACCCTGCTGGAGCAGTTCTACTCCGCGGTGGATCGACTTCTGGACCGATGCCACTCCGGGCGTTCTCTCTCCCTGCGCTTCCTTCGACCAGCCTTGTAGACGGCAGCAGAGAATACGGAAAAATCGCTGGGGATAGCCCTCGAGCTACCCCCAGCATGATCGAGCAGCCATCGGGGAGACTGGAGGCGCCCGCGCCCGCATCCGTGAGCGGGCGCACGGCGGCCTAAGAAGGTGGAGTGCGGAGCGAAGGAGCCGTTATCCCTGCAGCAGGCTGAGTACGGCCTGCGGCGCCGAGTTGGCCTGCGCCAGGGCGGCGATGCCGGCCTGTTGCAGCACCTGGGCCTTGGAGAGGTTGGCCGCCTCGGCTGCCAGGTCGGCGTCGCGGATGCGCGATTCGCTGGCGGCGAGGTTGATGATCTGGGTCTGGGCCAGACTGATGGCGAAGTTGAACTGGTTTTGTCCGCGGCCGACGACGGCTTGCACCCTGCCCAGTTGCGACACGGCGGTGGCCAGTGCGCCGACGGCGGCTTCGGCCGTGGCCTGCGTGGAAATGTCGATGTTGGCGCCGCCGGGAAGCACGGTCGAGTTCACGATCGAGCCCTGCGTCGTGCTGGTGGAGGCAAACAGGCCGGCGTCGCCGGCATTGTCGCCCACCGAGACGCGAAACTCCTTCAACGGGCTGAGGAAGACAATCCGCTCGACGCCGCTCGAGTCGTCGTCGCGTTGCTTCACGGCCACGATCGAGCGCAGGTCCTCGCTGCCGCTGGCCTGAATCTGGTCGTTGATATGGTTCAGCGCTTCGTCGATGGAGCGGGCGGTTTGCCCGTTCCCATCCGATTGCAGGGCGATGGCCAGCGACTGCTGGTTGCCCGAGGCGTCCTTGATGGACAGGGTGATCGTCTGGTCGTCGTCGCCGCTGCGGATGGGTGTGAAGGCAAGCGGTCCGCTGGTGGAGGCCCCGCCGGAGTTGATGGTGGCCGCCGTGGTGGCCGATGTCGTCGAGACCGAAGCCGTCGTGGTCACGCCGGCCGAGGTGCCGAAACCAAGGTTGCCGCTGCCGGAGGAGGTGTTGACGTTGAGGCGGAAATAGGTGCCGTTGTTGGAGTTGATGCTGACGGCGCCGCCGGCGGCCGTGGAAGCCACCAGGCCCGCTTGTTGTAGCGAGGCGTTCTGGGAGAAAAAGGTATTCAGGTCGCTGATCAGCCCGGCCACCGTGCCGCCCGTACCGAGCGAGAAGCTGCCGGTGACGTAGGCCCCGCCGCCGATGGAGAAGCCCAGTGTTTGCGTGGTTGCACCGGAGGTGGAGGCGGCGATGGCCGCCGAGGTGATGCTGGACACATCAAAGCTGGTGGAAGCCGTGCCGGCGGTGAACTGCGCCGAACCGAGGCCGAGCGCGTTGCCGGGGTCGCCAACGGCCAACACTTCGAAGTTCTCCCCGCGCTTGGAGGTGAAGGTGAGCGGTGAGCCGGGTGAGTTCGCCGTCACGCTGATGCCGGCGCCGATGAGGGCGCTATTGGCCGCCACCAGGCTGGACAGGCTTGTGAGCGCG
The DNA here is from genome assembly GCA_017304135.1 of Acidobacteriota bacterium. Taxonomy (GTDB): domain Bacteria; phylum Acidobacteriota; class Terriglobia; order Bryobacterales; family Bryobacteraceae; genus JAFLBB01. The sequence goes on from JAFLBB010000024.1 coordinate 24,860, forward strand.
TCGTTGACCGTGGTGGAGGTGGTGACGGCCAGCGTCAGATCGGCCGGCGCGGCCAGCGAGCCGGACTGAATGCGGACAATGACGTTGCCCGCCGAGCCGAAGGCCGTGCCCGTCGAGGCGGCGTTGCCGCCGCCGTTGACGACATAGTCGAGCGTTGCCCCTGTGCTTGCCCCGTCGGCCGTTGTGTTGCCGAGCAAGGCGTTGGCCAGGCGGTCGCCGCCGGAGACCTGGAAGGCCGCCGTCGAGCTCTGGAAGACAAGTTTGCGGTTGTTCTGCGGGTCGGTGACGATGGTGGCGCGAATGTTGGCGTTCTTGAAGGCTTCCGATTGATTCGTGCCCGCCCCGCCGGCCTGTTCAATGGCCGAATTGATGGCGTTGACCAGCTTCTCGGCATCATCAACGCCGGCCAGGTTCACCGAGAGCCGCACACGGTCGTCATCGGAGAAGCCCGCCCCGCGCAGGAAGAATTCGGTGGAACCGGGCACGACCGTGGACGAGGTGTTGGTCGTGTCGGCCAGGATGTCGTCGACGTCGGTGGCCAAAGCGCCGGTCACCTGCAGGCCCTTCAAACCGAGCGAGCGCGCATCGACGGTGGACGTGCTCAGGTCGACCGCCACCGAGCCGTTGGCAATCTGGTCGGCCGCCGTCGGACCGCGGCCGCCGCCGATGAAGACACTGAGCTTGGTGGCAAACAGGCCGGTGGCATCCAGGCCGATGGCCTGCGCCTGGCGGTCGATTTCGTCGATCACGCTTTGGAACTCGCTGTTCAGCAGCGTGCGGTCACCGGTGAAGGTGCCCGAGGCTGACTGAGCGGCGAGCGAACGGGCGCGGTCGAGCAATTGAGAAATGTTGTTCAGGCCGCCGTCGATGGTCTGCAGCGTGGACAGGCCGTCGTTGGCGTTCCGCACGCCTTGTGTGAGCACGGAGCGGTCGGACCGGAAGCCGTTGGCAATGGCCAGCCCGGCGGCGTCATCGCCGGAACTGATGATGCGAAGGCCGCTGGTGACACGGTTGATGGTTTTCTGTTGCAGCTCGCTGGAGATGCGCAGGTATTCCTGGGATTGCAGCGAAGCGATGTTGGTATTGATCGTAAAGGCCATACTCTCTCCCCTTTTGCCGTGGTGGTCTCACCACGCGTGTGGCCCCGGTCAGCGTGAGCCGCCGGAGCTTCATTGTTGGAATCGCGCTGGAGGCTTAGCGCTCTCTGCGCATCTGGTGGGCTTATCGGGGTGGGCGGGCAGGCTTTGAGGAAATACACGTCCAGCAGGCGGAACTCAGGTGTTTTTTCCGCGCCGTCTCAGGCGTTTCCCTTAGAGATAGGGCTCCGCCGGGGACCGGGAACGCCCGCTTGGGGCCCTCCACGGCCGGTCCTCCTCGAAATGTCGTGTACGGAGTTCTTATCGGCCGCCCTGACGAGAATCTGTCACCGCCGGGGCCGGTGACAGGATTTTGTCGCCGAGGTCGGTGGCATTCACCACGGCTGCCGCGCCGGCGATGCTCGGCCGGGTGCGCCGGAGGCTGGCTGCCCTTGTGTTTGCAACAAAAGTTTGGGTTCGTTTTGTCAGAAAGTGCCAGCGGCGGGAGCGCCCGGCGTGGTGGGGGTGCGGAGGAAAGGCCGGGCAAGCGTCCGAGGGGAAGAGAAGAAAAGGCGTATATGTGCGCGCGGTGGTGGTGGCGGAAACGAAAAAGGCCGCCGGGAACGTGAGTCCCGGCGGCCACTCCACGGTGGTATCTGGATTGGGGAGAGATTATCCGCGGAGGAGACTGAGCACAGCCTGCGGGGCCGAGTTGGCCTGGGACAGGGCGGCAATGCCGGCCTGCTGCAGGATCTGGGCGCGGGTCAGGTTGGCGGCTTCGGCGGCCAGGTCGGCGTCGCGAATCCGGGATTCGCTGGCGGCCAGGTTGGTCAACTGCGTGGACGCCAGGTTGACGGCGTAGTTGAACTGGTTCTGGCCGCGGCCGATGACGGCTTGCGCCTTGCCGAGGTTAGCCACGGCAGCCGCCAGGGCGTTGACGGCTGCCTCGGCGTCGCCTTGTGAGCTGATGCCCACATTCGCGCCGCCGGAAAGCAAGGACGAGGTGACCACGGCGCCCTGCGAGGTGCCGGTGCCGGCAAACAGACCGGTCGCGCCGGCGCTGCCGCCGACACTCACCTTGAAGTCGAGCGAGGGGCTGAGGAACACGATGTGCTCCTGGCCGCTGTTGGATTCGTCGCGTTCCTTTACGGCAATGAGCTTCTTCAGGTCGTCGCTCGAACTGGCCTGGATCTGGTCATTGATGTAATCGAGGGCTTCGTCGATGGAACGGCCGCGGGTGGCCGTCGCGTCAGCCTGGAGGTTGATGGCCAGCGATTGCTGATTGCCGCTGGAGTCCTTCAGCGACAGGGTGACGGTCTGATCGTCGGCGCCGCTGAAGTAGCGCGAGAAGGCGAGCAGGCCGGAGCTGTAGGCGCCGCCCGAGTTGGCCACCGCCGAGGTGGTTGCCGAAGTGGTCGACGCCGCGGCGATGCCGGTGGTGCCGGCGATGGTGCCGAAGCCGATGTTGCCGCCGCCGCCGTATGTGCTTTGATTCACACGGATGTAGCTGCCGTTGTTGGAGCTGATGCTGATGGCGCCGCCGGCCGCGGTGGTAGCCACAAGACCGGCCCGTTGGAGGGAGGAATTCCCGGCAAAGAACGTGTTCAGGTCGCTGACCAGAGTCGTCACGCTGGCCGCCGTGCCCTGCGTGAAACTGCCGGTGACATAGGCCCCGCCGCCCACCGAGAAGCCGAGCGTCGCCGTCGTGCCGCTGGACGTGGAAACAGCGATGGCCGCCGAGGTGATGCTGGAGACATCAAAGCTGGTGGAGGATGTGCCCGCCGTGAACTGCGCCGAGCCGAGGCCGAGCGAGTTGCGGGTGTCGCCCACGGCGAGGACTTCGAACTGCTCGCCGCGCTTGGAGGTGAACGCCACCGCCGCGCCGGTCGAGGAGGCCGTGACGCTGATGCCAGCGGCAACCAGCGAGCTGTTGTTGGCCACCAGGCTGGAGAGGCTGGAGAGAGCTTGGGTGGTGGTCGTTGAGGTGGTGACGGCGAGGGTGATGTCGGCCGGAGCGGCGAGGGAGCCGCCCTGGAGTCGGACGATCACATTGCCGGCGGCAAGGAAGTCCGAACCGGCGGTGCCCAGGGCCACGGCCGACGTGGCGCCCTGCACAACATAATCCAACGATTGGCCAGTTTGCGTGCCAGTGGCCACATTGCCCAACACGGCGTTGGCGAGCCGGTCGCCCGCGGCGACCTGGAAGGCCGAAGTGGAGCTCTTGAAGACGATCTTGTCGGTGCCGTCGGAGTTGGTGACGACCGAGGCGGTGATGCCGGCGTTCTTGAATGCCGTGGCCGCGCCGGTGCCGCCCGCGCCCGCCGACTCGATGGCGCCGTTGATGGCGGCCACCAACTCGTTGGCGTCGTCGACGCCGGTGAGGTTGACGGCAACGCGAATGCGGTCGTCATCGGAGAAGCCCGCGCCGCGGAAGAAGAAGTCGGTGTAGCCGCTGACGCTTTGCGAGGCCGTGTTGGTGGTGTCGGCGAGGATTTCGTCGACGTCGGTGGCGCTGGCGCCGGTGACCTGCAAGCCCTTCAGGTTCAAGCTGCGGGAGTCCACCGCGGAAGCCGACAGGTTGACAGCCACGCTGCCGTTGCTAATGGTCTCGGCGTTGGTGGCGCCGCGGCCGCCGCCGATGAACACGTTCAGATTCTTGGCGAAGGCGCCGCCCGTGTTGAGGCCGATGGATTGCGATTGGCGGTCGATTTCTTCGAGAACGCTTTGAAATTCGCTGTCGAGAACCGTGCGGTCGCCGGTGAAGGTGCCCGAAGCCGACTGGGCGGCCAGGGTACGGGCGCGGTCCAGGAGCTGGGAGATGTTGTTGAGGCCGCCGTCGATGGTCTGAAGCGTCGACAGGCCGTCGTTGGCGTTGCGGATGCCCTGGCCGATCACGGCCCGGTCGGACCGGAAGCCGTTGGCGATGGCCAGGCCGGCCGCGTCGTCACCGGAATTGATGATGCGCAGACCCGAGGTCACGCGGTTGATGGTTTTTTGTTGGAAGTCGCTGGAAAGGCGAAGGTACTCTTGCGACTGCAGAGACGCAACATTGGTATTGATCGAAAACGCCATATCTTCTCCTCGATTTGCAGCACTCCGGAGGATCCTCCTCCGGACCGGTGTGTGGTGCCTGACCGGTGGCTGTCTTCGTGGTGCTTATCGGGGAGAGTGAGAAGAATTTGACAAAAATTTGTCAGCGGGCAGAATTTTGCCGCAGTTGAGCGGCGAGGGCGGCGGCCATGGCGGGAGAGATGGTACGGGCGGCCTGTTGGTTCTGTTCAGCGGCCTGGCGGATCTCCTGGCGCAGGATGGAGACTTCGGGCGGAGCTTCAATGCCGAGAACGACGCGGTGGGCATTGAGCTCGACGATGCGGATCTCGACATTGTCGCCGACAAAGAAGGCTTCGCCCACGCGGCGGCGGATTACGAGCATGGCGGCTCCTGCCGTGGTTCGGGGGAGGCCCCGAGCGGATGGCGGCAAGAATATGCCGGGTTGGATTGAACACTCTGGACGGCGCGGCGGCGCAGGCGGTGAATGATGATGGGCGCCTGGAGGTTGGCGGTCACCTCGCCGGAGGGCGCAATTGTGATGAGGGCCAGGATGTCGAACTCCCTGGCCGAGCCGGGGCCGCCGAGGGCGTCGGTTTCCTCGTCGGAGAGGTCAATGCGGTAGTCGATCAGGATGTTTTCGACGGCGATGGCAAGAAACGCCAGCGAGGAGTCGGAGAGGCTTTGGAGAAAGACGAGGGGCTCGTGTTGGGGCCGGCGGATGGGGAGAAAGGCGCGTTCGGTTTCAAACGCGGGCAGTCCGGCGGGGAACTCGATGAGGGAATCCGGCTCGTAGGCGACCATGCCGAAATGGGTGGTTGCGATGTGGGGCATTCCGGGCGGCTGATCCTTTGCTGCTGCAGGGCCTTCCACTGGATGAGTAGGTTCAGCGGGCTGGGATTCTCCCGGGCAAGCGGGGGAAGGTGGCGTCTTACAGGGCGCGGGCGGCGGCGTTGTCGGCAAACAGGGAGCCGCGCTGGATATAGCGCCGGACCTGGGTGAGGGATTTGTGGCGGGTTTGTTCCATGATGCTGCGCTCGGAGGCGCCGGCGCGGGCGGCCGAGGTGGCCAGTCCGGAGCGGAGGGAATGGGCGCTGAAAGCGGCCGGGTCGAGGCCGGCGCGGGCGGCGAGTTCCTTGACGATGGAGGCGACGCGGTGGTCCTCGAGGGCGCGCGTGGTGAGTCCGGAGCGGAGGTGGATGGCGCGGAAGAGGGGCCCGGCGGTGATGGGGGCTGTTTCGATCCAACGTGTTAGCGCGGCCACGGGACAGAGATCGGCGTTGCGGGCGCGGGGGATGCCGATCAGGTTCCCTTCCCCGCCCTGGTCGGTTTTGGAGCGGCGGATGGTGAGGATGAAGCCTTCGGGGGTTGACTCGAGATTGTGGAGCTGGAGGGCGACCAGTTCGGAGCGGCGGAGGGCGGCGGCGAACGCGGTGAGAATGAGGGCACGGTTGCGGAGGCCCCACAGGCCGGGGCCTGGGTCAGTGAGCATGCGGGCCAGATCGTGGGGCGAGAGGGCTGTTTTTGCCTGTTGGGCCGAGCCGAGGGAGCGGCGGATGCCGGCCATGACGGAGCGGACGGGAGCCGAGGTGGTAGGGGAAGGTAAGCCAGCCAGGTGGTGGGCCTGGCTGATGGCGGCCAGGGCGCGGGCGATGGTGGCTGGTTTACGGCCGGCCGTGGTGGCGAGGTGGGAGCAATAGTCGGCGACGGTGGCCGAGTCGGCCGGGAGGGCGCTCTGGCCGCGGGTGGCGGCGAAGGCGGCGAACTGGCGCCAGTCGGAGGAGTAGGCGCGCCAGGTTTGCGGCGAACGGGAGAGGGTGGCGAAGTTGAGGGACTGGGGGGAGAGGGTGGGAGCCGGGAGGGGGGAGGCGAGAGCTGGGCCTTGGAAGCCGGACATAGATATTCGATAACCTTCTATTATCGTACATCACATGGAGAGCCCCGCGGCAGGCGAATTCTGAATTATGGCGCGTTCTGGACAATACGTAGGGATGAGTGTAGGATGAGGGCCGTGGCTCGCCCTGCGGAGTGGATGGCAAAGATTCCAGGCGCTTTAGAGGTGCTCGAGGACTTCCCTGCCCCGTGGTTGGACCGTGCCGCCGTGGCGGCGTTGTTTGCGGTGAGCCAGCGGACGGCGCAGCGGCTCACGCGGCGGTTGGGAGGGGTGAGGACGGGCGGGGGTTGGATTGTGTCGCGCGAGGTGTTGCGGGCGAGGCTGGAGGAGTTGGCCTCGGGCGCGGAGGTGGAGCAGGTGGTGCGGCGCCGGGTGAGGATTGAGGAGTTGGTGCGGGAGGCTGGGGCGGTGGCGCGGAGCCGGCGGGTGGAATTGCCGGTGGTGGCCGGTGGTGGCGGGGTTCTGCCGCCGACGATGCGGGTGGGAGGAGGGAAGCTGGAGGTGAGTTTTGCGAGCGCGGTGGATTTACTGCAGCAGTTGTATGCGCTGGTGCAGGTGGCGGCGGAGGACTATGAGTGTTTTGAGCGCACAATCGAGGGAACGAACGAGTGAGTGATAAAGCGCTTGATCGAATGAGTGTATGACCAATTAAAAGAGTGGTTCGCGTGGCGGCACCTGGGCGAGCCATTCGGCAAACCTGGCTTCGAGGGCTTCATCGAGCATATCGCCCATGTTGCGGTCCAGGTCCTGGGACAGGCGCTTGAGCCGTAAATGGTTGATTTCTTTGTGTTTATAGCTATTCACAGAGCGCCGCTGGGTATCGGCGGCGGGGGTGGCCGGGCGGGTTGGAGCGGCGGCCGGGGGAGGCAGTTTGGTTTCCGGTTCGGGCGGTTGGCGGAGCGCCGAGGCTCCTTCTTCGACAAATCTCTCGGCGTCGGTGGGGCGGCTGGGCTTTCCGAAGGGACTTCCGCTCAGCTTAGACATGCAAGCACCTCCTGGGTGAGATCCTGGTATTCGAGGGCGGCCAGGCCGCCGGAATCGAACTCAAAGATGGTGAGGCCGCGGGTAATGGCCTCGGCGATCGAGGCCCGCTGGGTGATTTCGGTTTTGAGCACGGGGAGGGCGAGCATGTCGCCGGCGGCGGAGCGGGCTTCCCTTCCGAGCCTGGTGTTGGCGGTTTTGCGGTTGATGAGGAGGCGGCTGACGACGGGGGTGGGGCGGCCGATGGCCAGTTCGTCGAGCATCTGAATCATGGGGTCGGAGGCCCAGAAGTCGGGTCCGGAGGGAGCGACGGGGATGATGACCAATTGGGCCACCCAGAGGGCGGAGCGGGTCATTTTGCCGCCTGAGTTGGGGCCGCCGGGGGGGCAATCGATGACGACGTGGGAGTATTGGGAACGTTCGAGCAGGGCCGGGAGTTCGACGTGGAGCGTGGGGGCGCGCATGGCGACGAGTTCAAAGCCGGGGGCGTGATCGGGGCGGACGTTGCGCCAGTCGGTGGCGGTGCCGGACTGGTCGTCGGCGTCGATGAGGAGGACGCGGTGGTCGTCGCGGGCGAGGCCGGCGGCGAGGTTGAGGGCGGTGGTGGTTTTGCCGGTGCCGCCTTTGTTGTTGGCCAGGGCGATGATAGAGGCCATACGATCATCGTATCAAACACAATGATGAGCATTCAATAACTTGATCAATTTACCGCTTTATTGATCATCTCATCACCTGGAGAAGTAGTCAGGCCGGCGAGCACTACACTGGGGAGGAACACATGCGGATTCTGGTCACCGGGGGCGCTGGATTCATTGGCTCGCACCTGTGCGAGCGGCTATTGCGGGAGGGGCACGAGCTGACGATCCTGGACGATCTGAACTCGTTCTACAGTCCGCAACTCAAGCAGGACAACCTGGCCGAGGTGCGGCGGCGGGGGGCGGTGCGGTTTGTGGAAGCCGACATCTGCGATGAGGCGGCGGTGGCGGGAGTGTTTCAAGACGAACGGTTTGAGGCGGTGGTACACCTGGCGGCGAGGGCTGGGGTGAGGCCGTCGTTGGAGGATCCGCTGTTGTACGAGCGGGTGAATGTGCGGGGGACGCTGGTGCTGCTCGAGCAGGCGCGCCGCGGCTCGGTGGAGAAGTTCGTTTTCGCCAGTTCGAGTTCGGTGTATGGGGCGACGAACGCAGTGCCGTTTTCCGAGGCCGACAATCTGCTGCTGCCGCTGTCGCCGTATGCGGCCACGAAGCTGGCCGGCGAGAAACTCTGCTACACCTACTCGCACTTGTATGGCCTGCCGGTGGTGTGTCTGCGCTTTTTCACCGTGTATGGCCCCCGCCAGCGGCCCGACCTGGCGATCCGCAAGTTCAGCGAGGCGATTCTTGCAGGCAGGCCGATTCCGTTCTTTGGCGATGGGACCTCGGCGCGGGATTACACGTTTGTCTCCGACACGGTGAGTGGAATTGTCGCGGCGCTGGGCTATGCGACGCGCTACGACATCTTCAACCTGGGGAATTCTAGCCCGGTGACGCTGGCCGACCTGGTGCAGGCCATCGAGGAAGCGCTGGGGCGGAAGGCGGTACTGAACCGGCTGCCCGACCAGCCGGGGGATGTTCCGATCACGTTTGCCGACAACAGCCGGGCGGGCAGGGAACTGGGCTACCGGCCGCGGACCTCGCTGAAGGAAGGGCTCCGCCAGACGGCGGACTGGGTGCAGCGGACGTGCGCCGCGGCGGGACAGGCGTAAACGGCTTAGCCCGGTGCGAGCCACCCCGCACGCCGCCGCGTCCGGTTGCGCGCACCGCCGCGTCCGGCTCCGCATACCGCAAAGAGGCGCGGATGATTCATACTGAAAGCTCAGCCTCGGGCAGGGCTATGAAGATCGCCGGCGGAGAGCCTGTTCCGGGTTCCGCCACGCGGGGCGCTCCATCCTAATCCATGAGTTCACACGACACGGCCAACGAAGCACCAGTGGTGAGCGTGCTTATGCTGACCTTCAACCGGCCGCAGTTCATCAGCAGGGCAATTGAAAGTATTCGGGCGCAGAGCCTGACCAACTGGGAGCTGATTGTAGTGCATGACGGCCCGAACGAGGAGATCCGCCAGATTCTGCTCGGCTGGGAGCAGCGCGACCGGCGCATCCGGTATTTCCACCGGCCGCGGGGCGGCAACATTGCCGAGGCCAACAACTACGGTTTGCGGCTGGCGCGCGGGCGCTTCGTGGCCATTCTCGATGACGACGATTACTGGCTGGAGGCGAGCAAGCTGGAGCGGCAAATGGCGTTTCTCGAAAGCCATCCCGAGTATGCCGGTTGCGGAGGCGGGGCGGTATGCATTGATGAGCGGGGCAGGGAAACGATGCGGTATTTGAAGCCGCAGACGCACGAACAGATTGTGGCCGTGGCGCTGCTGGCAAACCCGCTGCTGCACTCCTCGTCGATGTACCGGCTGGAGGCCGCCGCGGCGGTGGGTTTCTATGATGAGTCGCTGGCCGGCTTTCAGGACTGGGACCTGTGGTTGAAGCTGGTGCAGGTGGGGAAGCTGGCCAATTTTCCGGAATTCCTGTATGCCTACCAGATGTGGGACGGGGGCGGGAGTTTCGCCGCGCAGCGGAGGAACACGGAGTCGGCGCTGCGCATTGTGAAGCGGCATGGCGGGCGGTTCCGGGGGAAGTGGAAAGCGCTGGCGATGGCGTGGGCGTATTACCTGTATGCGCGTCTTCCGCTGGGAGTGAGAAAAGCGACGTTTCATTCGCTGTCGCGCCTGAAGAAAATGGCCTTTTCCGGTGGCGTCCGGAGCCAGCGGGCAGAGTAATGGAAGCCCGGACGATGGCCGATAGAAAGAAAGACACACCGCTGCGCATGGTGTGCGACGCAACTGTCCCTCTCTGTTTCGGCGGCGGTGCGCGGGCAGGGAAGGGAGAAGCAACGGCAGGGTGAGACTTCCGAGGCGAGCAGAGATCTGGTTCGGCGGCTATGTGGCTGATCGGTGGAGGAACGCCTTTCGGGGGCGGCCGCGCAGGCTGTGGGTGACCCTCTGCGATCATTTCGAACCATACTGCTGCAACACCGACGATGGGTTGGCGCGCAGGCGTGTCGAGCTGTGGCGCGGCAGATGGCCGGAGATTGCCGGGCGGCACAAGGACGCCAGCGGAGCGAGCCCGCGCTACACGTTCTTTTACCCGCAGGAGGAGTATCGCCGGCACCTGTTGCAGCCGCTGGCCGAGATGACGGCCATGGGCATTGCCGACGTGGAGGTTCACATCCACCATGACGGGGAGGGAGAGCGGGATTTTCTGGACCGCATGCAGCTGTTCCTGCGCCAACTGTCGGAGGGGCATGGCCTGTTGCGGCAGAGCGGAGGGCGGCTGGCTTTCGGTTTCATCCACGGCAATTGGGCGCTCGACAATTCGCTGCCGGGGGGCAAGGGATGCGGGCTGAACAATGAGCTGACGCTGTTGCGCGAACTGGGCTGTTACGCGGATTTCACGATGCCCTCGGCGCCGAGCCCGAGCCAGGCGCGGATGGTGAACCGGATCTATTGGGCGCGCGATGTGGTGGACGAGCCGAAGTCCTACGATTCGGGGATCGAGGTGAGGCCGGGCGGGGGCGTGGAGGGCGACATTCTGATGGTGCCGGGGCCGCTGGGGGTGCGGTGGACGGAGCGGTTGATTCCTCGCCTGGAGGTGGGCGAGTTTGCCGGCTACGATCTGGCCAGCCGGAACCGTATCCGGCGCTGGTTTTCGCTGGCGCCGCGGATTGGGGAAGACGCCATCGTGAAGCTTCACACGCATGGAACCGAGGAGCGCAATTCGGGTCCGATGCTGGGGGGCGGGCTGGATCAGTTGTTCGAGTTGCTGGGCGAGGAGTGCGGGCGGGCAGGGGTGGAGTTGCACTATGCGAGCGCGTGGGAGCTGTTTCAGGTGATCGAAGCGCTGCGCGGGCGGCGCGATCCGCTGGCCGCGCTCGGGCGGCGGCAGGAGCAGCCGGCGTGAAGAGCGAGGCCACGACGCCGGGGCAGAAGGCGGCGCACCGTTCCCTGGCCGGGATCGTGTCGCGCAATTCGTTCTGGTATTCCATTGAACTGTTCTTCGAGATTGTGGTCGGGTTTAGCACCTCGATCGCCATGGCGCGGCTGATCGGGCCGACGGCGCTGGGCTATTTCAATCTCGTGATGTGGCTGATCAACATGAGCGGTGTGTTCGGCAACCTGGGCGTGCCGCTGGCGGCGCGCAAGTTCATGGCCGAATTCATGGGCCGCGGGCAGTTGGGCCTGGCGCGGGCGGTGTATGAGCGAGCGCAGCGCATCCAGATGATGACGGCGGGGGTGATCACGGTTGCGGGGCTGGGTGTGGTGGCGTTGGCCGTGGATCCGGACTACCGGCTGATGTCGATGTTCATGATGCTGAGCCTGTTTCCGAACATGGTGCTGGCGGTGCCGTCGCAGGCCAACCTGGCGCGTGAGGACACGCGGGCCAACGTGTGGGGGAGCCTGGTGGGGCAATCGCTGTATGTGGTGTTTGTCGTCGCCAGTTTGCTCACCGGTTGGGACTTGCTGGGGGTAGCGATCGGGATTTTTGTGTACCGGACGGTGGAGATGCTGGTGCGGCTGCTGCCGGTGAAGGCATGGATGAGTGAGCTGCCCCAGGAGCCGCTGGGAGAAGACATTGCGCGGCAATTGCGGAACTATTCCGGGCAGGGAATGATTCTGATGGCGGTGCATATTCTGGTCTGGAACAGATCGGACATGATATTCCTGAAATGGTTGACTAGCGACACAGCGCAAATCTCGTTTTATGCCGCGGCGTTCAACCTGACCGAACGGGCGCTGACGTTGCCGAGGATCTTCAGCACGGCGAGCGGGGCCACGCTGATGGTCCAATACGGACGCGATGAGTCGCGGCTGCGGCCGATGCTGGACGTCTCGTCGCGGTATCTGCTGCTGTGCAGCGTGCCTGTGTTGTGGGGCTTAGGGGCGTTGAGCCCGTCGCTGATTCCGCTGTTGTACGGCCCGCTGTACGTGCCGGCGATTCCGGTATTGAGCCTGGCGGCGGCCTTCGGCATTGCGGCCGCGCTGGCGCCGGTGGCCACAGCGACGCTGCAAAGCTACTCCAAGATGGGGACCCTCATCGGGTGGACGTGCGTGGCGGCGGCGACCGACATTGCGGTGAACCTGGTCCTGATCCCGCGCTATGGAGCCTGGGGCGCGGCGCTGGCTAACGGAGCGGGCCAGATGGTGGGCGCGATCGGGCTGTGGTGGGCGGTGGGGCGGTTGTGCCAACTGCGCCCGGCCTGGGGCACGCTGGGCAAGATTATCCTGTGCGGCGCAGGGGAGGTTGCCGTGCTGGTTCCGCTGAATGGATGGCTGCCGCCGTGGCAAGCCGTGACGGTGGGCGCTGTGCTGGGCTCGCTGGTGTATGTTGTGCTGTTGCGTGTGTTGCGGGTATTGGGACCGGATGATGGCGAGCGGCTGGCGCGCGCCTGCGGCAAACTGCCGGAGAGAGGGAAACGCCCGGCCTTGTCGCTGATCCACTGGCTCACCGGGGCAGGAGAGAAGGCCTAAATGGGATTTGCATACATACTGACTCTCCTGTTCATTGCGGTGTCGTACCTGACGCCGGCCGAGATGGCGCCGGGGCTGGCGCCCTACCGGATCGGGCTCATCCTGGCCGGACTCACGGCACTGGCCTCGACGATCAACCTGCTGGGCGGGATGTACTCGTTCCAGGCCTTTCAGGTCTACGCGGCGATCATGTTCCTGGGCGCCACGATGCTGTCGCTGATGGCCACGGGCTGGCTGGGGGGAGCTGTCGTGGCGGTGGTGAGTTTCGCGCCGGCGGTGGCGGCGATGGTGTTTGTGGGAGTGAACGTGAACACGATGAGGCGAATTAAACTGCTCGCCTTGTTGTTGATCGGGCTCTCTCTCTTTCTCACGATTCAGGGGGCGATGGGCTACTATCTCGGCTACCGGGAAGAGGAGCTGATCGTGAAGCAATGGGCGAGCATGGAGGAGGAGTCGACGGGAGTTCCTTCGTTGCGCCGCATGCGGGCCTTCGGCTTTCTCGCCGATCCGAACGACCTTGCCCAGCAGTTCACCGTGGTGATGCCGTTTGTGCTGGCTTTCTGGCGGAAGCGAGCCCCGATCCGCAACCTGCTGCTGGTGATGATTCCCATGGTGCTGCTGATGTGGGGGATCTACATGACCGGTTCGCGGGGGGCCATTGTCGGCCTGACCGTGCTGATCTTTCTGTTGGCGCGCGAGAAGTTGAAGTGGATTGGAGCCGGGCTGACGACGGCGGTGGGCGCGGTCGGGTTGCTTGGGTTGAGTTTTGGCGGCGGGCGGTCGCTGTCGATGCAGGAGGGTTCGGCGGGCGGACGCGCCGAGGCCTGGGGCACGGGATTGGCCGAGCTGATCGGGCATCCGATTTTCGGTGTGGGCTACACCCGGTTCACCGAATACCACACGATCACGGCGCACAACATGTTCGTGCTGTGCATGACCGAAACCGGCATGCTTGGCTATTTGCTTTTCATGCTGATGCTGACGATCGGCCTGTTGGAGTTGCACCGGTTGTGCCATGCCAAGGTGGAGAACGAAGAGGAGCAGGAGCGCGTGCGCTGGGCCAAGGCGCTGTTCATCTCGATCATCTGCTTTTTGGCCACGGGCTGGTTTCTTTCGCGCACGTATGCGCCGTCGCTCTATGTGTACCTGGGCATGGGCGTGGCCCTGGCGGAGATGGACCGCCGCAGCCGCAAGCCGGTCCTGACAGGGTTTGACGAAGGCTGGGTGGTGAAGAGCCTGGCGGCGTCGGTAGGCATCATCGCCCTGGTGTATGCCATTGTCCGTTTGCGCTGGTCTGGTTGATATGCAAACTCTCTCCACATGGGCGCCTCAGGTTCCCCGCCGCATTCCCTCGCTGGACGGACTGCGGGCGCTCTCCATTCTGCTGGTGCTGGTGGGGCATGCCATTGACGCGCAGGAGTGGCCGCGGTTGTTCGCGCTGGTCGGCCATGTCGGCAATTACGGCGTGCGCATCTTCTTCGTCATCTCCGGATTTCTCATTACGACGCTGCTGTTGAAGGAGTTTGACACGCATGGCACGATTTCGCTGCGCGGGTTCTACATCCGGCGGACGCTGCGCATTCTGCCCGCCTTCTTCGTTTATGTGGGCGTGATCTGGGGGCTGTACCTGGCCGGGGTCGTGCCGTTGAAGGACGGCGACCTGCTGCACGCGCTGACCTACACGATGAACTATCACGAGAACCGGGGCTGGTTCCTGAATCATCTCTGGTCACTGTCGGTGGAGGAGCAGTTTTACCTGCTGTGGCCGTCGCTGTTTCTGCTGGCGGGCCCGCACCGGGCGATGCGGGCGGCTGGTGCGGCCATCTTCCTGGCTCCGTTGATCCGGGCGGTGATGTACTTTGGCTTCGACGCCAGCGCGACGGCCGTATCGCGGCACTTTCAGGCCGTGTGCGACTCGCTTGCTTTCGGCTGCCTGCTGGCCGGCTCGTATAACTGGCTGGGGCGGCAGAACTGGTACACGCGCCTCACGCGGCCTACCTGGTTTCTGGCGGTGCCGTTTCTGTGCCTGCTGATTCCGGCGATCGCGCACAAGGTGCACGCGATGATCTTCTACATCCCCGGGGTTTCGCTGGTGTTCTTTGGCATCACGCTGCTGGTGGACCGCTCGGTGCGTTATCCCGACGACTGGGTGGGGCGGATCTTCAATTGGAAGCCCTTGATGTGGATCGGCACGATCAGCTATTCGATTTACCTGTGGCAGGAGCTGTTTTTGGACAACGGCATCGCCGGGCTGGACATACCGCTTCCGCTGAACCTCATTCTCACCTTTGCCGTGTCGACAGTTTCCTACTACGCCGTGGAGCTGCAGTTCCTGCGCTGGAAGGACCGGTTTCAGCAGGACAAACCGGCGGCGGCGCAGCGAAAGATCGCTTGAACCATGGTCGAGGAACAGCAGGACCAACCAGGAGCCGCGGTGCTGTGCTGAAGAAAATAGCCATTTTGCATCCGGCCAGCGACTTCGGGATCAACCAGTATTGCCACGAGCTGGCCGAGGGACTGGGGCAGTGCGGAGTCGAGGTGGATATCTATTCGAGCGGCGCGCCGCAACTACCGCCGGCTTCGGCGCACCGCCGGTTCTGCGTGCTGGGCAGCATGCTGGTGAAGCAACGCAAGCGGCTGCAGCGGGGCCTGGAGATGACGCCCCCGCCGGCGGCGGCGCGAGGCTGGGCGGCCGAGGCGTTGCGCACGCTGCCGGCAGCCCGTCCGCAGACGCGGCCAGAAGCGGCGCCGGGGGGGTGGAAGCGGGCCGCGCGGCTGTTCTGGATGCGGCATGAGCTGCCGCTGTTTCTCAAGTGGCGCGGCTACGACGCGATCTGGACGCAGTGGCCGGACATGAGCCCGTATGGAAGCGGGTTGTGGCAGGAGGCGCGGCGGCTGGGCCTGCGCACGATCCACACCGTGCACAATGTGCTGCCCCACGAGGAGAGCCAGGACGACATCAACCTATGCGAACCTGTCTACCGCGGCGCCGAAGCGTTGATCGTGCATTCGGCCCATGCGCGCGGCGAACTGACACGGTTGTTCCCCTACACGGCGCCGCGCATCCTTCAGCAGTGGCACGGCTCCTACTCGATGTATCCGATGCCGGAGGGAGCGCGGGAGCGGGTGCGGGCGGAGTTGGAGATCGGCCCCGCGCAGAAGATGGTCCTGTTTTGCGGCGGCATCCGGCCGTACAAGAACATCGATGATTCGGTGGCGGCGTTGCGTCATGCCGGCTGCGGCAACGTAGTTCTGGTGGTGGCCGGGCAGGAGGCGCATTTCCCGGACTGTTCGCCGCAGGACCCGCTGGCGCACACGCGGGCGCTGGCGAGGCGCTTTCAGGTTGAGGACAAGGTGCGGCTGATTCCGCGGTCGCTCAGTTTAAGCGAGATGGCCGAGTTGTTCCTGGCCGGCGACGTTGCGCTGCTGCCGTACCTGAAAGGCTATGGGAGCGGGATGCTGCTGCTGGCGATGACCTTCGGCCGATTCATCGTGTCGTCGCGAACAGGCGGGGCAGGGGAGTATCTGGAGCGCTATCCGGGGCACATCCTGCTGGAAGACACCAACGAAGCGAGCATTGCCGCCGCACTGGCCGAGGCCGGCCCTGCGTCAGGCATGCCGGCGCCGGAGGAGTTCCACTGGAATACGGTGGCCGGCGGTGTTCTGCGCGACTTGCACGGTCTGTTGGAAGACCGGCCCCGAAGCTCGTGAGTGTGCCGGGGAAGCCGAGCAGGGCGCGCCGTTCGATCATCCGGCTGTTTGCGTCCGCGCCATCACGCAATCCCACTCGACGACGATCAGACCGTCGCGTTCCTTGTTCACGGGATAGAAACCGGTGGGCAGATAGCCGAGAGCTTGAAAGTAATCCTGCAACTGGCCGAAGCTATCGGTGCCGGAGTAGATGCGCCGTGCTCCGATCTCGGTCTGCAGCGCCAGGACCCCGCTGAGAACGCCAGAGGCTCCGTCGAGAACGTGCCGGTCATGGCCTTGCGTATCCATCTTCAGGTAGACCCTGGGGTTGTCGATGCCGCTGACAAGGCTGGCAAGGATGTCGTCCAGCCTTCTGGTCTCCACCACGACGCTCTGTTTCACGTGCAGGCCGTAGTTCTCACTGCCATACTCGCTGGCGTCTTCCAGTGAATTGAATTTACTGTGTTGGAAGATGTGGAACTCTCGCTGCCCCGAGTTGTCGCTGAGCGCGTAGGGAAGCACCTTCCAGTTGGGCTCCGATTGAGCGCGGGCGCGAAGGATACTCAAGGAATCGGGTGTGGGTTCGAAGCTGAGAATCGTCTTTGTGTAGCCGATCTCACGAAGGAAACTGGCATACTCGCCATGGTGCGCCCCGACATCGAGAACGCAATTGATCTGAAGTTCCGCGAACAGCTCCTTCAAATGGCGCGCAAGTGAATTGTGTGGAGGAGACCTGGAGATCTCCAGACCGAATGCGCGAAAGGTCTTGCGTACGACATCGCCTACAATGCCCATATTGTCCTCCGAAGTCTCTGAATTGTAGCAAGCGAAACCCAGCCTCTCAGCGGGAAAGGTGTGAATTCTTGCCCCTCCTGACAGCGTAACCAGCATGCCCAGCAGGCCGTGCGATGCTTACCGCGGCCTGCCCGGCAGGGCCGGTGTCCGTCAGAACTGGAAGTAGATGAACTGGGCGTCGCGGTCGTCAAAGATGAGGAAGAGCAGGAGGGCACAGGCCCAGGCCAGGGGCCGCCAGACCCAGAAGCGGAGAGCCGCCGCCGCGCCAGTGGGTTCACCCAAGCGCTTCTGGAGGGCATCGAGAAGAGGCTCGACGGCACACAGGAGGGCGGCCAGGGCGATGACGAGGTAGGAGTTGACGTTGTAGGAGAGGCGGAGGTCGAAGCCGGCGATCATGGAACCGAGCATGCGCAGCGACTGATCGAGCGAAACGGCGCGGAAGGGGACCCAGGCCAGGGTGACGGCGGCGAGGGTGAGAACGCGCCAGCCCCAGCGAGCCAGCCAGGCTTCGGCCCAGCCCGGGCGGCCGGTGCAGACCCTTTCCCAGACGCGGTAGAGCACGAGATAGGCGCCGTGCATGGCTCCCCAGGCGACGAAGCCCCAGCCGGCGCCGTGCCAGAGGCCGACCAGGGCCATGATGCCGATGAGGCTGGCGTAGAGGGGCAGGGGAGCGCCCTGGTAGCGGGCATTGATGGGGAAGAAGAGATAGTCGCGGATCCAGCGCGAGAGTGACATGTGCCAGCGCGACCAGAAGTCAGAGGGGTTGGCGGCGTGATAGGGGAAGCGGAAGTTTTCGGGCAGGGTGAGGCCGAGCAGGCGGGCCGAGCCGATGGCCATGTTGGTGTAGCCGGCGAAGTCAAAGTAGACCTGCAGGCCGTAGGCGACGGCCATGGCCCAGTTGTCGAGGGTGGAGTTGGCGGCGGCGGCCTTGGGGAGGAAGCCTTCGGCGACGATGGAGCCGAGGCTGTTGGCGATGAAGTTCTTCTGCACCAGGCCGGTCATAAGGCGGTCGATGCCATTGACGGCGGTGGCGAGGTCGAAGCGGCGCGCGGCGTTCAACTGGGGCACGAGTTCGCGGAAGCGCAGGATGGGGCCGGAGGTGAGGCAGGGCCAGAACATCGTCAGCGAGCAGACGTCGGCGAGGGCCGGGGCTTTGACGCGCTTCTGCTTGACGTCGACCAGGAAGCCGATCACCTCGAAGACGTAGAAGGAAATGCCGAGGGGCATGGCCACGGCGAGCCAGGCCGGCACCTGGGTTGCGGATCCGGCCAGGGTGCGCCACAGGAAGGCGCTGTACTTGAAGTAAGCCAGCAGGAGCAGAGCGCTGACGATGACCAGGCGCATCCAGAAGCGCAGCCGCGCCTGGTCAGCCAGCATGCCGCGGGCGCACCACCAGGCGAGCGCCCCCACCAGGCCCGGCAGCGCGATGTAGTAAGGCGACCAGGAGGCATAGAACGCGGCGCCGCAGAGAAGCAGAAACCACTTGCGCCAGGCCGTGGGGATGAGCCAGTAGCAGACGACGACGCACAGCAGCGCGACGAGGTAGGAATACGAATTAAATGCCATGGCCGCTCCCGGGAGCGTTCAAGCGCAAGGCATCGTCAATGGCGCGGATCATGCGGTCGGCCATCGAGCGGTGGCCGGCGCGGCTGAGGTGGAGCGGGTCGGGTCCGTTCATCCACTTGCCCCATTGGGGGGCGGGAATGCTGCGCTCCCAGTCGAGCAGGGGCGAGCCGGAAATTTGCTGCAGGCGGGCGAGGAACTCTTCGTGGCGGCTTTTGTCCTCGGCGGTGCGGTAGAGGTCGACTTGCGGGTTGAGCGGCGCCTGGAAGAGAATGAGCGCCGTTC
This sequence comes from Acidobacteriota bacterium, assembly GCA_017304135.1. Taxonomy (GTDB): domain Bacteria; phylum Acidobacteriota; class Terriglobia; order Bryobacterales; family Bryobacteraceae; genus JAFLBB01. Next base: position 43,751 of record JAFLBB010000024.1, read on the forward strand.
CCTGGGCGCGGCAGAGGCGGGCGATGGCTTCAAGCGAGGCCTGGCTGCGGCGCATGCGCGGACCGGTGATGGAGCGCGCCGTGGTGGGCTTCAGCCCGAGCACATAGACGCGGGCGCGGTAGAGCGTCTCGAGGAGCCCGTCGCGGTGAGCATACTTGCGCGACAGCGGCGGCCACTGGGCGGCCACCTGGCGGACGTGGGATTCGAGGGCATCGCCGGGGCTGCTGGGCTTGGGCCCGGCGGCGACGCGCGTGGAGCGCTGGCGATACTCGGCGAGGGCCTCGCGGAAGGACTCGGCGTAGGCCTCCTGGCCCTGGGCTTCCTGTTCCACCCGGGCGCGGAAGTCCTCATCGGCGAGCAGCTCCTGCATGCCGGCGCGAACGCCGCCGTTCCAAAACGACTGGTAGTTCAACTGGATGGCCACGGCATCGGGACGCAGGTGGGGGCGTCCGCTCAGGTAGAGCACATACCAGAGGGCCTCGGTGTAGCTCATGCCGGGGGCGGCGAGGCGGTAGCAGAGTACGGGATTGCGGGACCGCGCGGCGAGCTCACGGCTGAGGAGATCGGAATAGGTGGGTTCGGGCCCTTGGGGCGGCGGCTCGCCGGCGGCGAGGCTGACAGAGAGCATTTGGGAGTTGCCGATGAGGACGACCCGCCTGGCGCCGGTGCGGCGCTGCCAGCCGGCCTCCAACTGGCGCAGGCTGCCGAGCGGGCGTTCCCCCCGGGAGATCTCCTGGAACTCAGCGGACTGGACGGTGTGTTCGACCTGGGTCCAGGCCGGGGGCGCTCCGAACAGCCAGTCCAGCGCGTGGCCGGCCGACTGAAACGGGTTGCCGTGTAAGAATCCCGCCAACGTCGCCAAACTCAGGGCGAGCGCCGCAATCAGCGTCGCCGCGGGCTTCATCGGGCGATGCCAACTCTTTCCACGGTGTCCACCATGATGTCGATGGATTCGAAGTCATCCGGCTGCAGTTCGGCCGCCGGGATGGACATGTTGAGCAGGCCTTCCAGCCGCGAGATGAGTTTGAGTACGCTCAGCGAGTCGATCCGGCCGGACATGATGAGCGACTCATCGTCCTGCACGGGCGATCCCAACATTCCGGCCACGGCCGTGCGAGCTGCCTCGCGAATTGCATTCGTATCCGCCATTTCCAAGCCTCCTGGGCGATTGTTAGCCGTTGCCCTTGACCGCCGGCCTCATGCCGGCGCGTTCTTCGTTGAACCGCTGCCGCGTCTCGCGGCGTGAAATTTTGCCCGCCGTGCTCTTCACGATCCAGCGTTCGGGCACCACATGGACGAAACGCGGAGCGATGCCGATGGAAGACAGCACAAGGCGCTGGATGTCGCGCGCCACGGCCGTGGCGGCCTGGGAGCTGTATTCTCCCCGCAACTCGGCCACAATGGCGAGCGATTCGGTCCCCTGTTGCTCATCTTCGACGCCGAAGGCCACGACGCGGCCAGGGTAGACGCCGGGGACGGAGTTGGCCACCGTTTCGGCATCCTCGGGAAACACGTTCTGCCCGCCGACGATGACGATGTCCTTGGTGCGGCCGATGACGAAAAGCTCGTCGCCGGAGAGGAATCCGTAGTCGCCGGTGGCATACCAGCCGTCGTGGGTGAAGGCGTGGGTTTGAAAGCCGGCGTTGCCCCAATACCCGCCAAACAGGCAGTGGCTGTGAATTTCGATGTTGCCCGGCTCCTCGGGGGCGCAGGGGGCGCCGCTGGGCGAGGTGATGCGGACCTGCATGGAGGAAAGCGGCTTTCCGCTGGCCACGTAGACATCTTCAAACAGATCGTAGAGGAGTTCGCTTGCGCCGGCGCCGGCCGGGAGCAGGTTGCGGCGGGGAAAGGTGACCAGTTTCTCGCGCAGCGGGGTCTGCGTGACGGCGAAGACGTTTTCGGCCATGGCGTAGGAGGCATGGCATTGATCGAGGCGCACGCCCCAGCCGGCAAAGGTCTGGGCGAAGGCGTCCATGGAGCGCAGGCGGACGGGCTCGGAGCAGTTGATGAAGGCGCGCACGTGGGCCAGGGAATAGTCGCCGCGCATGCGCTCGCGGGCTCCGGCGAGGTAGCTGAAGGCGAAGTTGGGGAGCCAGCAGAAGGTGGCCCGCCAGCGTTCCAGCTCGCGGAACAGGACGTCGGGTTCGAGCAGCCAGTCAGAGGCGGAGAATTGCAGCGAGGGCGCGCCCACCCAGAGCGGGAGCCACAAACAGGCAATGAGGCCCATGTCGTGGTACATGGGCAGCCAGCTGGCCACGCCATCCTGAGGGGTGAAGGCGAGGACCTCGCTAAGCCGGTCCAACTGATCCTCGAGCATGGGCGCCGTGACGACGACGCACTTCTGGGCGCCGGTGGTTCCGCCGGAGAACTGCAGGAACAGGGCCTCCGGAGGCGTGCCGGCGGCGGCGGCGGTGGGAATGCGCTTCGGCACCGATTCGACGTCGAGGGTGGCGCTGAAGCTCTTCTCGTGCGTCTCGGCTCCTTCGATGGGGCAGGAGGTGACGCGGTACGGCAGTCCGGGATCGAGGTTGGCGGTGAGCCGGGGCAGGGTGAGCAGTTGAGCCGCGGGCAGGTTTTGCAGCTGGTGCAGGAGGTTGCGCTGGTATTTTTCCGGATCGACGCGGTTGGTGGGCCAGGCGAGGATGGCCGGCAGGCGACCGCTGAGGACGAGGCCGACGTGGAGCAGGAACAGCTCCTTGCAATGGGGCAGCAGGAGCAGCACGACGCAGCCTTCGGGGACATCGCTATAGCGGGCGGCAGCCTCTTCGGCCTGGCGGACCAGTTCCGGCCCGGTCCATTCGACGTAGTTGCCGTGCTGGCGCGAAACGAGAAGGCGCAGCAGGACCCGGTCCTGCTCCATCAGGTGTTTCCGGAGGCGGTGACGAAACTCCATAAGAGGTCTTAGAGGGTGAATCCGCTGAGCGAGGCATCGCGCGCGAACATCTTGACGGTGTCGAGGGAATATTCGTCCAGATCCTTGCCCACAAGCTGCAACTTGCCCAGGATATCGGGAGTGGCGGTGATGATGTGGCAGCCGATGGCGTCGGCCTGGAAGACGTTGAGCAGTTCGCGCGGGCTGGCCCAGATCAGTTCCATCTGCGGATGAGGCCGGAGCAGTTCGACCGAGGCGGCCATCATGGGGACGGGATCACAGCCGGTGTCGGCGATGCGCCCGGCAAACACGCTGACGCAGGAAGCGGCCCCGCCGGCCAGCGCGTCGACGACTTCGCGCACCTGGGAGAGGGTGAGCAGAGCGGTGACATTCAACTGAATGCCGGCCTGGGAGAGTTTGCGGATCAACGCCGCGCTGGACTCGCGGCGGGTGTTGGTGACGGGAATCTTCACATAGACGTTCTTGGCCCAGGAGGCGATTTTGCGCGCCTGGCGTTCCATCTCATCGAAGTCGTCGGCGAAGACCTCGAGCGAGATGGGGCGATCGGGGATGGAGGCCACGATATCGCGCGCAAAGGCCTCGTAGTCGGTGATGCCCGCCTTGCGCATGAGCGTGGGGTTGGTCGTAAATCCCTGAATGGCGGGGTTCCGGTAGAGTTCCATCATGGCGCCTTTGTCGGCGCCGTCGGCAAAGAGTTTGACTTTCAGTTGTGCTGGTGTACCCGCCATCGCAGTCCTCCTAGAACTTGTTTCTTCATCCGTTGTTTTGCTGCCCGGGCGGGTTTTGTACGCAATGCTCAGCCCCGATTGCCAACCGCCAACCCGGCCCTTTTCCTATCGACGGAAACCGGTTCGGACAGGAGGGGTTCACCCGGCGCCGGCGCGCCGGCCCGGCACGAGCCGGGAGTACAGATCCAGGTAAGGCCGGCTGACGCTGACCCAGTTTCGATGTTCCAGCACGTGCTGCCGGCCCTGTTCGGCCAGCTTGAGGCGAAGGGGCGCATCCTGGCAGGCCAGCACGAGGGTATCGATGAGGCTTTGTTCGTTGTCGGCCTGGTAGAGCAGACCGGTCCGCCCGTGATCAATCAGCTCTTTGTGTCCGCCGACGTCGCTGGCGATGGCCAATTTTCCCATGGCCATGGCCTCCATGGGCTTGAGCGGGGTGACGAGATCGGTGATGCGGTTTTTGCGGCGGGGGTAAACGAGTGCGTCGAGCACGGAGTAGTAGCGCGGCACTTCGCTGTGGGGAACGCGTGGGCGATAGACCACCGAAGCGGCGATGCCGAGGGTGGTGATGAGGCTCTCCACCTCGCGCTCGCGCTCTCCTCCGCCGAGGACGAGAAAGCGCGCCCCGGGCACCTGGCGCAGGACGGCCGGGAGGGCCGAAACGAACTCCTCCACGCCTTCATAGCGGAACAGGGAGCCGATGAAGCCGAACGTGGGGCCATCGTGGAAGCCGAGTTCACGGGCCAGTTGTTCATCGCGAGGCTGCGGCTGGAGCATCTCGATGTCGACGCCGTTGCCGACGATGGCCACCTTGGCGGGGCTGATGCCGCGCGAGACGATTTCGTCGCGTAATCCGGAGCAGATGGTGGCTACGCCGTCAGCGTTCCGCAGAACATATGACTCCAGGGCTTTACCGGCCTTGTAGTAGAGGGACCCTTCCTTGATTTTGCCCTGATCGACGGCGGCATCTTCCCACAGGCCGCGCAGTTCGTAGACAACCGGAATGCCCGAACGGCGGCGGTTCCACAGGCCGGCCAGGGCGTTGTAGGCGGGCGAATGGACGTGGATGACATCGGGCCGCTCCTGGCGGATGGCCCGCGAAAGGTTTTGGGACAGGGCCCGCAGGAGCTTCATTTGACGGATGCCGTTGCGGGTCTCTTCGGGCTGCTGGCGGAGGCGCAGGTAGCGGACGCCTTTGATGGTTTCCGGCTCTCCGTCCGGGGAGGGTTGCAGGGAGCCGGTCAAAGCGACCACGTCGAGGCCCAAGGCCTGCTGGGCGCGGAGCAAGCCATCGGTGCGGATGGTGTAGCCGATGAGCCTGGGGAGTGAATACTGCAGGACGTGCAGAACCCTCATGGCTTCTGAAGCACTCCGGTGCGGAAGCGGACGACGCCTGACTGGGAGGCCTGGACCTTACCCAGGCAGGTGACGTTGGCCTTTGGCCCGGGCTGCTCTTCCAGGCTCAGCGTAACCGAGCCGCCGGCATCGGAGATGTAGTACCACTGTTCCGGTTTGAGGCGGATGACGTAGTGTTCGAGGGGTTGCGGCAGATTCTGGTAGGAGTAGCTCAACTTGGACATGTGGACGTTCTTCTTCGGGGAAGCGACGACATAGCGGCCGATCTGGGCGGCCGAGGCGGATTCGCTGCTCTGCCGCGACACCTTCATCGGCTGGCTGGCCGCTGACTGGCCGGACGGGGCATCGGCGGCTTGCAGAACGACAAATTGCCGTTCCTCATTCAGATACTGCCCGCTGCCGATTTCCAGCCGGTAGCCGGGAAACGCCGCGCCAGAGACCTTGACCTGGCGCACACGGTCAGTGAACGCTTCCTGGGCAAATGTGTCCCATGGCTTGGTAATGGAGCTGAACGCTCCCGGTGAGGTGATGCGGAAGCGCTCGCCGTTGTAGGCGACGCCGTCCAGGTAGGGGTAGCCGCTTTTGGTGGGAGGAAGGGGGAGGGCCAATTTCCATGTCCCGTTGATGGCCTCCCAGCCATCTCTGGCTCCGGTGATGGTGACCGAGCCGTTGTTAGGAAGGCCGTGGCCGCCGTCGACATAAAGGTCGACGCTGTTTTCATCAATGCGCCTGGCTCCCAGCACACGCAGGGGACCGTCGGCTTTGGCCAGCCGGATCTTGGCGTCGAGCGGTTCGGTGACGGTGACGTAGAGGCGCTGATCGCCATTGCTCAGAGTGGCTTTGGAGCCCTCAATGGTGGGCTCTTCGAGGGCCTGGATCTGCGTCAGGCTGACAGCGCTGAGGCCGGGGATGTAGCGGAAGTAATCCTGAATCACGACCAGGTCGGGCTTGATGTAGAGGAAGTCGCGCATGGCGCCGCCGCGGTCGACGTCGGGGGCGATGAAGTAGCCGCTGAAGCGGTAGACGCCGCTGAGGTCGGCCTGGGCGTAGCAATACTCGCCGTTCTGGGAGCATTCGGCGAGGTAGGCGGAGGGATCGCGGCGGGTAAAACGAGCCCAATCCTCGAGGCCGCCGCCGTAGCGGGAGGTGCTGGTGAAGCCTCCGTGGAAGTTCAAGATGGGGATGTTGTGGACCTGGCTATTTTGGGCGAAGGCGCCGATGTAGCCGGGGACCTCGCGGGTGAGCCACTTGCCACCGCGATAGATCTGGAACTGGCCGGCGTCGGAGTGCATGTGGTCGCCGCCTTCGATCATGGCCTGAAAGCCGACCCAGGTGGCCTTGGGGTCCCATGAGGAACGAGACAACAGCATGAAGGGGGTCAGGAGGTTGGGGGAGAGGCCGGGGGCCCCGGCAAAGGACTGTTCGGGAGCGTCGGGTTCGTGATAGAGGAGGTCGAACCAGTCCTGTTCACCATTGCTGTTGGCGGTCATCAGGTAACGCGGCTGGACGTTGTTGAGCCACCATTGCACGAGCATGGCGTTGTCGCGGTCACCGGCGCGGCGGAGGTGCCAGCCGAGGCGCACCATCATCTCGCGGTCGTAGACGTAGAACAGACCGACCTGCTGTACGTCGCGGTAGATGAAGGGCTCGTGGCTGGGAAGGGCGCCCAGTTTGCGGGAGGCCGGAGAGGTGGACAGGATGTGGTAACGGGCTGATTCCAGGACGAATCGGGGAGCTTCCGCAAACAGATCGGTGTCGGTTGTGCCGGTCCGCACGCCCTCCATGACATCCCAATAGATGTACTTGGTTTCGGGCATGTACTCGACGCCTTCGGGCCAGCTGCCGCCGGCGCAACTTTCCAGCGGGGCGACCGCCGATTCGTTGTTGAGGCAGGGGATGGCGTATTTGCGAAAGCGGTCGATCGAATCGCGCAGCCACTCCTGACGGTCGTCGGTGACGCCCGGCTCATAGGAGGCGATGGCGGCGAAGATGTTGGTTCTCAACATGCCGATGGCGATGTTATTGGAAACACGGTAGGAAGGGCCGGAGAAGCCGACGATTTCCTTGTTCGTGCTGACGACCATTTCAAACCACTTGTTCAGAGTGGCGCGCTGGGCTTCGGTGCAACTGGAGTAAGTCCAATCGTAGATGCGGGCGATGTTGGGGCCATACCAGCGGTTGCTGTTGCCGTTACGCACTTTGGCGACCGAGTTGAGGAGCCCACGCGGGTCAGGGTTGTCGAGATCGGTGTGAAAAGCGGCCACTTCGCAGGCGAACTGGGCGAGGCTGCGGCCATTGAACTGGGCCTCGGGCTCAAATAGCGAGAGGAACGCGGCATGGTGAGCGCTGCCCAGGTTGAGCTCTTTCATGATTTTGAGAGCGCCTGCGCGGTAGGTGTTCCACTGTTGTCGCTGCGCCGGCGTGCCGTTGATTTTGGCGCGGATATCGGCAATGCGCTCGGCGTTCATGAACAGGCGCGGGCGCTGCGGGGAAATCGTCTGGCCCTTGGCCTGACACGCCAAGAGCGTGAACAGCAGGCTGAGAGTAAGCAGGAAGAGCGGGTGGCGGTGGCCTGGGGCCGGGAACGCTGGGGTTGGGTTCACAAGCTCCTCCGCACGCGGGCAGACGCCGACAAGATTCCGATGACCATACGAGACATTCTCCTCCGGAGGTTCGGACGCCTTGCCTTTCATTATAACGCTTTTGGGGTCTGGTAGTTGCGCTGTGGCCGAGGGAAAAGTTGGGACACCGGGCGGGCCGGACCGGAGGGCGACGGGAGGGTGAGGTGCGCGCCGATGGGGGGACTCGGAGCAGGAAGTACACTAATGGGAAGTGGCGGCCACAGGAAGCGGAGGACCCGGATCATCCATGCACATCTCGTTCATTTGCCATGAGTACCCTCCGGCGAAACATGGCGGTGTTGGGAGTTTCACACAGACTCTGGCCAGGAAGCTGGTGAAGACGGGCTTGTCGGTGACGGTGGTGGGGTTGTATCCGCAGGAGTCCGAAACGCGCGAGAGTGACGAAGGAGTGGCTGTGGTCCGGCAGCCTCTGGGCAAGATACCGGGGCTGAGAATCGCGGAGAACTATCTACGCATCCAGAAGGCCCTGGAAGAGATCCACCGCAACCAGCGGATCGATCTGCTGGAGGGCGCCGAGCGGAGCTTCTTTTTGGTTTCGCCGCGTCATCCCTACCCCAAGGTGATCCGGATGCATGGCGGATATGTCTACTTTCGCAAGGAGCTGAAGGAAGAGCTGCGGTGGCAGTTGGTGCAGGAGGAGAAGCGGTCGTTTCGCGTCGCCACACACGTATGCGCGGTGAGCAGTTATGTGGCGGAGCAGACGCGGGGGTACTTGAAGCTGGGCTCGATGCCGATCCCCGTGATTTTGAACCCTGTCGATTTGGAGGTGTTCCATCCGCAGGGGGGTGAGGCCGAGGAGGGGCTCATCGTCTACGTGGGGACGGTGATTGAGAAGAAGGGCGTGCGGCAGTTGGTGCAGGCCATGCCGCGGGTTGTGGAGGCCTGTCCGAGCGCAAGGTTGGTGATTTACGGCAACGATTCGGTGGACGCCGGAACGGGCGGATCGTACACGGAGCGCCTGCGGAAACTGGTTCCGGAGCAGCTTGCCGGGCGTGTTGAGTTTGCCGGGCCGGTGGGCCGGCACTTGATTCCGGGTTTGTTGACCAAGGCGAACGTGTGCGTCTACCCATCGCACATGGAGGCGTTGCCGATTGCGTGGGTGGAGGGGCTGGCGATGGGCCGGGCGGTGTTGGGAGCGCGGACGGGACCGGGGCCGGAAGTGATTGAGGATGGGGTGTCGGGATTATTGTGCGACCCTCACGATCCGAAATCGATCGCGGAGGGGCTGATTCGCCTGTTGCAGGACGGCGAGTTGCGGCAGCGCTTGGGGTTGGCGGCGCGCAAGCGGGCTGAGGAGCGGTTCTCGCTGGCGAGCTTGGTTTCGCAGAACATTGCGTATTACGAGCAATGCGTGGCTGGTTGGCGGCCGGGCGGAGGGCGCAGCAGCGGCTAGCGGCGGGGCAGGCGATCGATGAGAGCCGAGAGTTGCCGCACCTGATGGAGACCGTCGAAGGTATCCCAAAACCAAGGCCCCGCGCGGCGGGGAGTGGCGGGCATGGAGAAGAACTCCATGACGGATTGCTCGACACGGTCGGGCTGGGCGCGGGGGTCGATGGCAACGTGGGGGATCTCGCTTTTGGCGAGGATTTGCGAGACCACGGAGGCCTGGGGGGTGAAGGCGAGAAGGGGATGCTCGGCGCGGACGTAGTCAAAGAGCTTGGCGGGCACGGTGTGGCCGACGTTGGAGTCGTTCATGTCGAGCAGGAGAAGGCGGTCAGCTGAGGCGATTTCGGTGAGCGCCTGGGAGCGGGAGATGCGGGCGTCCTGGATGGAGAGGTAGCCGGAGCTTTTTAATTTTTCGAAGCTGGCGTGCTGGACGAGGCCGGGTGATTCCTGGGGCCCGATTTGGAGAAAGCGGTGGCGGTTGAGGTCGAGCCGGCCGCGCTGGCTGAGGTTCCAGATGGCGTCGAGCAGAACGCCGGGGTGGCGGGCGCCGTAGAGGTCACCTGCGTGCAGGAGCAGTTCAAACGGGCGCGGGGGCTTCGGGACAGCGGGGAAGGCCTCGGCGGGGTCGAAGCCGTTCCAGATGACGTGGATTTTGCCGGCGTGGCGAGGGTGGCGGTGTTGGAGCTCGCGGGCCAGAGCGTCGGTGACGGTGAGCACGAGGTCGGCCGAGCCGATGATGGCGCGCTCGAGGGGCAGCTCGAGAAAGCGAAAGCGGACGTTGGTGCGGAAGGGGCTTTCAGCGAAGGGATCACGGAAATCGGCGATCCAGGTAGTCCCGAAGCGCCATTTGAGCAGGAGGCCGGTGAAGGCCGAGGAGAGGGGAGGGAAGGAGGTGAGCAGGAGGTCGACTTTGCGCTGCCGCAGGAGGGCGGAGGCGGCTTTGGTGGCGGGGTGGATCCAATCGAGGCGATCGCTGTAGAGCAGGCCGAGTTTGTGGATGACGCGGGCGAGGAAGTGGCTTACCTGTTCAGCGGGGGAGCGCCGCGGGGCGGGGACGAAGGAGACCGTTTCAGAGGTGGACAGATCGTCCTGAGTGCGGGCGGCGACGACGAAGGCGCGGTAGCCGAACTCACTTTGGAGGTACTTGACGAAACGAGCCGGACGAAGGGCTCCGACGGCGTTAACAGGGGGGTAGTAGTAGACGACCGCGAGGAGAGAGGGCGGCTCTGGCGACAGTTCCTCGGGAGGCAACGCCGCTATCATAGCATGGTGTCGACGCGTCAACCTTTTCCTGCAAAGCGGCCGCGGGCGGTGGTGGTGACCCCCTATTTTCCGATCCAGCAGGAGCCGTATCGAGGGCATTCGGCGTACCAAACTCTGCTCCGCATGCGGGAATGGGCGGACATACATGTGATCAGCCCGCTGGCGGTGTATCCGAATCTGGGTCCGCTGCAGCCGCGGAGCTACCGCTATCACCGGGCCGACCTGCAGTGGCGTGCGGAGGGGTTGTCGAGCGAGTATGCGGAGTACCCGGTGGTGCCGGTGATCTCCCGCCCTTTCAATGGTTTTTCGTGCTTACGCCAGATTTTGCCGCGGGTGCGGGCGGCGCGGCCGGACATTCTGTTGAACTACTGGCTCTATCCGGAGGGCTGGGCGACGGCGGCGGCGGCGCGGCGGCTGGGCATTCCCTCGGTGGCCATCGCCATTGGCTCGGATGTGAAGCGGATTCCCGATGCCATCAGCCGCTACTTCGTGAAGCGGACCCTGCGGGAGATATCGTTTCTGATCACGGTGAGCGCTGACCTCCGGCAGAGCGCTCTTGAGTTGGGCGCCAAGCCGGAGTTGTCGCGGGCGATTCTGAACGGCTGCGACACCTCAATCTTTCATCCCGCGGAACGAGGCGAGGCGCGTCAAGAACTGGGAGTGCCGCTGGAGGCTTCGCTGGTGCTGTTTGTCGGCTCGCTGATTCCGGAGAAGGGGCTTCGGGAGCTGGTGGCGGCCTCAGCCAAGCTGGCGGCCCGCCGTCCGGGCATCCTGTTTGCCTGCATCGGAGAGGGTCCGTTTGGAGCCGCATTTCGGCAACTGATTCAGGAAGCGGGGGTAGCCAACCGGTTCCTGCTGCCAGGAAGGGCGAGTGCACGGGAGGTAGCGCGATGGCTGGCGGCCTGCGACGTGTTCACGCTTCCCAGCTATTCGGAGGGCTGTCCGAATGTGGTGTTGGAGGCGATGGCGTGCGGGCGCCCTGTGGTGGCCACAAGGGTGGGGGGAATCCCCGAACTGGTGACGGAAGAGAACGGGTTCCTGGTGGCCAGAGGCGATCATGAGGATCTGGAGCATGGATTGGAGGCCGCCTTGCAGCGCGAATGGGACGCCGGCGCGTTGAGCGGGCGATTTTCGCGATCGTGGGAGCAGGTTGCCGCTGAAACATGGGCCGTGTGTGAGGCCTTGCTGCAGCGGCAACCGTGACCAGGAGCAGCTACGGAACGATGGCTGGCTGGATCGCCCCCTGTCCGAGGACCGCTCCCGAGGCGTTGAGGTATTCCACGCGCCAGTAGAGCAAAGAGCCCGAGGTGGCGGTGAGGTTGGCCGTGCATCCAGCAGAACAACTCAAGCTCGTCTGGGAGCCGAGGGAAGCGCTGGGGCCATAGTGGAGGCGGGCCGTGGCCGCTCCGGCGCGGCCGGCAAGCGCAACGGGAAGTGACGATTGGGTGGCCGAGGCCCCCCGCAGGGTAAACGGCAGCAGGCGAACGGTGGCGCCACAGCTCACGAACCCGTACACCGAGCTTCCCGGTGTCAAGGACCCACCTTCACCGAAGGCAATGCGCCTAGGCCCGGGACCGCTCTCCACGGTTCCTGTCCACTCGGTGACCGAGAGAGATGGGCCACTGCGCACTTGTGCGGAGCAGGACTGGTCGGTCATGCCCTCCAGCCGGGCAATGCCGATCGTCGATCCGGCGTTTTCCAGTGTGAGCGACAACTGATCGCCGGTGTCGGTGGAGAAGTCGAGCACGCCGGCCGCATCCGATGTATAGGATGCGTCGCCGGAAGCGGGATCGATGGAGACCACACCGTTTGCCACGGTGACCCAGTAGGGAGTGGAAGCGTCGAGGCCCATCACGAGGTTGCGCGAGAGACCGCCGGCGGCGCGGAAGTACAGCGGGAACGACAGGCTGACGTTTGTGGGTGCGGCGACGGTGTAGCGCTGGCCGCCCTGGGAAAACGTGGCGGCATTGGCTGAGGGGAGGCTCAGGTCGAGGACTGTCTGGGGCGTCGATTGTTGATCGGCCGCCTCCAGGACCACAAAGAACGCTTCCTCGTTCACGGCGCGGCCGCTCACGATATCCAGCCGGTAGGGATTGTGGGTGACGACGGTGTTGGGGGACGCTGGATTGATATCGGGATCGTTCCAGCGCATGTCTTTGAGCAGATTCCGGGCATTCAGTCGCGCCGTGAGATCGGCACTCCACTCCGGGACGTTGGCAAACAAGCCGGGGCTGACCCTGCGGAAGCGTTCGCCGTTGTAGGCGACACCGTCAGAGAAGGGGCTGCTGAAAGCCGACCCGGACGGCGCGACGATATTCCACGCGCCGTTCAAGACGCTCCAGGGTCCGGTGATGCCGCTCATGCGGACGGTGAGGTTGTTGGTCAGTCCGTGCCCACAATCGGCAAAGAGGTCGGCCGTATCATTGTTGAGCTTGCGGACGTCGAGAACCCGGCAGGTGGTTTGCAGCGGGGTCTGAAACTGCGAGGTGGAAGGGGCGATGGCGCTCACGTGAAGCCGCTGCGAAGCGTTGGAGATGGTTGCCCAGCGGCCGAACAGAGCGGCCGGGGCCTTTTCCGACTGTAAGTGGAAGACAGAACGGGCGAGGACGCCATTTGTGTAGCGGATTCTGTCGGCAACGACGAAGAAATCCGGCTTGATGTAGAGGAAATTTCGAGTGACGGTGTTGACGTCAGGCGTGATCAGGTAGCCGGTGAACTTATAGGACGGCGAGATGTCGGCCTCGGCGGCACAGTAGCCGCTGCCGCAAAAGGCTTTGTAGCCGCCGGCGGTCCGCTGCAGGCGGGGAATTCCGGAGAATGAGCCCCCGCTGCGGGCGGCGCCGCTGTAGGTGCCGTGGCCATTCAGGGTCAGGGCATTGTGCGAGGCGTTGGGATTGATGTGGCGCAGATTGAGGTAACCCGGGATTTCGCGAGTAAGCCATTTTCCCTTGCGCCAGATGTTGAATGAGCCGGCATCGCCGTGCATGTGGTCTCCGCCCTCGGTCATGGCGAAGAAGCCGGCCCAGGTGGCATCGGTGTCCCACGAGGAGCGGGTGAGAAGCATGTACGGGGTGAGGTGGTCGGTGGAGATGCCTGCCGTGCGGTAATCGACGCCGGTTGAGTTGGCGTCTTCCATCAGGAGCCTGACCACCTCGAAACCGCTGTTCTGGGAGCTGGGAGGGTTGCTCGAGTAGAAGGCCGGCTGGATGGTCTTCAGCCAGAACTGGATGTGGGCGTCGTAGGGCGAGTCGGCCTGGCGCTGGAAGTAGTAGGACAACCGCAGGACTGCTTCGCGGTGCATGAACCAGAGGAGGCCGTAGTAGTTCAAGCTCGACGCCGCGGTCACGTCGCGGTAGGTGAACATTTGGTAGAGGGTGTTGTAGGTGCCGGCCGGACCGGTAGGCGAGGTGCCGCGAAAGAACCAGTCGGCCATGTAGCGGGGAAATTCCGGACCGACGATGGACCAATAGTCCACGTCGGAAGTGGCAACACGCCAGGAGTCGACCAGGTCCATCATCCTGGTGAGAGTTTCCGGCGCGTATTCGATCATGCCTTCCGTCCAGGAACCGCCGTAGCAGGTTTCCACGACCGACTGCGCCGTGGTGGCCGTCAGACAAGGAACAACGTAGGCGTCCATGATCTCCGTTTTCACGATGGCCAGCCACTGTGCCGGATCGGTATAGGTACCGGGCTCGTATACGGCGGCAGCCAGCTTGACGAAGGATTCGACCTGTCCGATGCCAATGTTGTTGTTCACTTTGTAGGGGGTGAGCAGGATCGTGAACTTGCCGTTGGCGAAGGTCGAGTCGGGCCGGAAGATCTCCCAGGCGCGTTCGGCTGTGAAGCGGACCTTGGCGCCGACGGTGGGGTCGACGCTGTCGCAGTGCGGCTGGAGCATATCCCAGGTAGCCGCCAGGCCAACGCCATACCAACGCCAGGAATTACCGTTGATAATGTCGGTGTCGGCGTCCAGATAGCCGCCGCCGTCGCCGTCGTCGCGGTCGACCTGATACTTGATGAGAGCGCAGGCCTTGTCGGCGAATGCGCCCGAGTAGTTGGCGGGGTCCATGCGATAGGCGGCGCCCATGATGAAGGCGCAGCCTTGTTTGGCGGCGCCGACGGTGATGGAGGCGTTGCAGAACGAGGCGATATAGCTCGTCATGGCGGTCCACTGGGCCTGTTCGGCAGCCGTGCCGGTACGTTTGGCGGCGGCGGCGGCCCAGTCGTCCTGGGTGCCGAGCACGCGCGGTCTCATGTCGCGGATGGTTTGCGCCCAACAGGCGGCGCTGAGAAGAAGCAGGAATGCGATTCTCATGCTGGCGCCTCCTACCATTGGGTTTCCACCTGGACCAGCGGGTAAATTGCGGCTCCCGTGGCGCTGCTTGTGACGAGCTTGAAGGAAAGCAGGTCGCCGCTTGAGAACGAGACCGAGTTGGCGAGATCGGTGCAGGTTTGCGCCGGTCCGGTGACGACGCAGGTGATGCCGGTGTCGGCCGCGTTCTTCCTGACGCTGACGGTGAGGGTTTCGGCGGAAGCGATGGAGCCGATCACGTTGACGCCGAGATTGCGCAGGGTGCCGCTGCGCACCATGAGGAATTGCCGGCTGGTTTCAGTGGCGTGGCCGCTGACGGCGCCGGGAGCGATGTAGCGGGTGAGCCCTTGCCCCATGCCGGAGGTTTCCCAAAAGGCCAGCAGAAGGGAGGAGTTTTCGGGAGCGGCGCCGGTGGCGGATTGCCAGGTGTCGGTAGCCTTGCAGAAGTAGAGGATACCGGTCGCGGTGTTGACGAAGAAATCGCGGCCGGCTACGCATGAGCCCGAAGGCGCGGAGGTTCCGATGGAATAGGCGGGGATGACGGCGCTGTCGACGGCAAACGTTTCGCTGGCGAGAGTCACACCATAGCCGGGAGCGCCGATGGAGTCAGTGGCGGGAGCCCATCGGGTGTTGGCGGCGTCCCATTTCAACACCTGATTGCTGCTGGGCGCGGCGCCATAGACGGTGCGGCCCTGGAGGGCGCCCACGGTGAGGGCGTCGAGCGGACCGGCAGCGTCTCCGGCAGCGGTCGTGACGGGGATGTTGCCGAGTTGGGATTGCAGTTGCATGTTGGTTCCGTCGAAGCACACGCGCACGATCTGAGCAGCCTTGATGTCGCCGCTGATGAGGTCGACGTTGCCGTGTTTCTTGATGCTCCGGGCTCCCAGCGCGTTGAACGAGACGGTGGCGGCGCCAGTATTGGCCAGGTTGGCCGCAAATCCGTAGCAGGCGCCGGTGGTGTAGCTGGTGATGGCCGGTGACAGGGAACAGCTATAGGCATTCGTCGCGCCGCCGGCCGTGCAGTGCTGCACGGTTGCCAGGTCAGCGGCCGTGGCCGGGGCGGTGGTGTTGAGGGCGGTTCGTTTCATGACGCCGTTGGCGCCAGGATCGGCAACCCCGCCCGAGCCTCCCGAGGAGGAAGCAAGCGCCATCCAGGTGTTGGCGCTGACACAACCGTGCAAATTGGCTCCCGGCGTTGCGGTTGACAGCCAAAACATCTCGCCAGCCGAACACGTCGCAGGTAGGGCTGAACCCACTTTGACCGGCTTGGTGTAGGGCATGCTCGACCAGTCCGCGTTCCGGATCTGCTGGCCGCCATGAATCTGCGTCTGCGCTTGTAGGGAGGTAATACAAGCCAGAAGAGTCACACACACTCTCTTCATCAGGTCTCCTTTGGCAACGGTCTTGAACCGCGAGCCTGAGTACATGCTAGGAGCGGCGAAGTGCGGCCCTTCTCGGACGGGTCCTGTAACGTATTGAAAAGAAGCGGAATATGCAGTCACCCGCGCTGTGATCCGACATTCCCCGCTTGTTCGCCGTGGAGAAGCCGGGGAGGTCCAGCCGGCCTTCCGGAGCTGGTTCGGGGTGTCTGACGGGTGTTCACCGTCCGGCTTCACCCCGTCCCGCGGCGCGGTTGGCGAGGTGAGAACTGGTGACGGCGGCGTCGGGGAAGATCTCTGCCCGGGGGGATAAACGTTTCAGGATCATCAAGTAAGACGGAAGCAGAGGGCCTGCCGGGCGGGCCGGCTGGCGGGATTCTGCATGTTAAGCTTTAGGAGATCCATCGTGGGGCTTGAGGGTGTTCCGGGCAGGGCCGTCGTGCGCTCCGGCAGGATGTGAGGGGAGCGGGAGTTGAAGTTTACCTGATCTCCAGCCGATGAACAGGGGGCGTTGATCAGAATGGCCTACCTCTTTCAAGCGGTGATTCGGTCCGCCTGAATTGACGGCGGAACGGACTGGGACTTCACCTGGAGAGCTCATAAGGAGAAGTGGTTTGCGCATCTTTGTCACCGGCGCGGCCGGTTTTATTGGATCCTCTCTGGTGGATCGTATGTTGGCCCAAGGCCACCAGGTGGTGGGTTTTGACAATTTCAGCACCGGGCAGGAGCACTTCCTCCAGGCAGCTGGGGAGTCGCCCAATTTCCGCCTCGTTCGTGGCGATCTTCTGGAGTTCGACAAGGTTCAGGAAGCGATGGCGGGAGCGGACCTGGTGGTCCATTTCGCGGCCAACGCCGACGTGCGGCATGGCACCGAGTTTCCGCGGCGGGATCTGGAACAGAACACGATCGTGACGTGGAACGTACTGGAGGCGATGCGGCGAGTGGGGGCGCGGCGGATCGCCTTCTCCTCGACGGGGTCTATCTACGGCGAACCGACCGTTTTCCCGACGCCAGAGAACTCTCCTTTCCCGGTGCAAACGTCGCTGTACGGCGCCTCGAAACTGGCAGCCGAAGGACTGATTCAGGCCTACTCGGAGGGCTTTGGGTTCGAGGCCTACATATTCCGCTTCGTTTCCATCCTGGGTGAGCGGTATACGCACGGCCACGTGGTGGATTTCGTGAGGCAACTCAACCGTGACGCGGGCAAGCTGCACATTCTGGGCAACGGCGAGCAGCGCAAGAGCTATCTCTACGTTCAGGATTGCCTGAATGCGATTGAGGTGGCTTTGAATCGTAGCCCCGACCGGGTCAACATCTTCAATCTGGGCACGAATGAATACTGCCGGGTAATCGATTCAGCGGGATGGATTTGCGAACGCATGGGTGTGCAGCCACAGGTGAGCTTTGAGGGCGGCGAACGGGGGTGGATCGGGGATAGCCCGTTCATTTTCCTGGACTGCTCCAAGATCCGGTCGCTGGGTTGGGCGCCGCGGTTGACCGTGCGCGAGGCTGTGGTACAAACAGTGGATTATCTGACTGGGAACGCCTGGCTGCTGGAGGCGCGCCCTTGAGCGCTGAGGGTTTCGTTGGCTGGAGCGGCACATGAGATACAGTAAATTAGGGTTCTGAGAATGCAGGACACGACCTCGACACCGGTTCAAGAAAACACGCAGGGACCAGAACCGTCCACCCCCCAGGGGGCCAGTTTGCCGTGGCTGCCGATCGCCTGGTATGGAGCCCTGCTGGTGGTGTTGTTTGGGCCGGAACTCTACACCATGATGCAGGAGTGGTCCAGTGACGACAGCATGGGTCACGGGTTCTTTGTACCCGTCGTCTCGGGCTACATTATCTGGCAGCGACGCGAGCAGTTGCTGAACGTACCGGTCAAACCGCACTGGTCGGGCTGGGTGCTGGTTGTGCTGGGATTTGTCCAGTTAGTTTTCGGAACGCTGGGGGCCGAATTCACCGTAATGCGAATCGGTTTCCTTGAGTCGCTGTTCGGCATTCTGCTTCTGACGGCAGGACCCGCGGTCCTGCGGGAAGTCGCGTTTCCGCTGATTCTGTTGCTGTTCATGATCCGCATTCCGCTCTTCATCTACAGCCAGATCACCTTTCCCCTACAGCTGTTTTCCAGCGCGGTGGCCGATTATGTGCTGACGGCGATTGGAATTCCGGTTTTCCGGGAAGGGAACATTCTGGAATTGGCAGACCACCGGCTTTCGGTTGTGGAGGCCTGCAGCGGGATCCGTTCGTTGCTTTCGCTGACCTTTCTTTCGCTGGTTTACGGATACTTCTTCGAGAACAAGACGTGGATTCGGGCGGTTCTCTTCCTGTCCACGATTCCCATCGCGATTGCCACCAACGCCGCTCGTGTCAGCATCACGGGGATCGTCAGCAGCTACCGCCGGGAGTTTGCGGAAGGCACGTATCACACGTTTGAGGGATGGGCGATTTTTGTCGTGGCGCTGGGAATTCTGTTCGGCGTCCACAAGCTCATCCACATCATCGTGGCGCTGTTTGACAAAAAGGGGGACGGTCATGTTTCAGTTCCTGCGAACTAGGCGTGCGCGCATCCTGAGCGTGCTTCTGCTCACCCAAATTTCTCTTTATTACGCCTATCCGAAGGCGGAGATCGTCTCGCTGACTCATCCGCTTAGCGAGGTGCCGAGCGAGCTTGGCGGCTGGAAGATGGTTTCGGAGAATCCCATTGAGGATGAGGTGCTGGCGCTGCTGCGGGCCGATGATACGTTGAACAGGACGTACACGCTGCCCAACCGCTCGGCCTTCCTGAACCTGTACATCGCCTTTTTCAAGACCCAGCGGACGGGAGTTGCGCCGCACTCTCCGCGTGTCTGCCTGCCCGGCTCGGGGTGGACTCCGACGGCGAATCAAACCGTCTATATTCCGGTCAAAGGGTGGCGTGAGCCGATCGGCATCAACCGCTACGTGGTACGGCGCGGAGATTCCCAGAGCCTGGTGTTGTACTGGTATCAAACCCATCACCGCGTGATTGCCAACGAGTACATGGCAAAGGTGTACACGGTACTGGATTCGATCCGGTTCCGCCGCAGCGACACCTCCATCGTGCGCGTAGTGCTTCCGATCCAAGACGGCTACGATGCCGACAAGCTGGCCACCGAATTCGTGCAGTCGGCCTTTGAACCTCTGCGCGATTATCTTCCTCACTAGTCCCGGCCGATGAGAGCAACCGGTGCTGGCGGTTCGGTGGTCCGGATGCTGGCGAGGATTTGGACGGTCCTGCGGCCCGTGTTTCTCACCCTGGGGGTGGCGGTTGCCGCCATTACGTTCACACCGTTAACGCAGTACTGGACGCTGTTCGTGTCCGATTCCTATCTACCGCGGAAAGCTGAGGTGGCGGTGGTGTTGGCGGCGGCTTCACTGGAGGATGGAACGCTCATCGACGGGTCATTCTGGCGGTGCACGCACGCCGTGTGGGCGTTCCGCGCCGGCCGGTTGCAGCGGTTCATTGTCAGCGGAGGGGGCACGGGCGTAAGTACGGCGCTGGCGATGGAGCGGTTTCTGGTGGCCAACGGTGTGCCCAAGGAGCGCATCCAGCGGGAAGAGGTGAGCACGAGCACCCGCGAGAGCGCGATAGAGGTTCGCCGGCTGCTGGCGACCACCCGCACGCCGATCGTGTTGGTGACCAGCGATTACCACACCTTCCGCTCGCGGAAGTGCTTCACGAAGGCGGGTTTGCAGGTGGCCAGCGAGGCCGTTCCGGACGCGCTCAAGCGCTCTCAATTCATGCGTCTACGGTGGGCCGTGTTTCAGGACCTGATCATCGAAACTGTTAAGATAACCTACTATGCGGCCAAGGGCTGGATCTAAACCATCCGCCACAAGCCGGCAGATAGCAACGCCTGACGGCGTCCATCGGGGGACGACTCAACCTTGATCATCACGCGAAGCCCGCTGAGAATCTCTCTCGGAGGCGGGGGGACCGACCTCCCCTCCTATTACACGGAGCATGAAGGCTTTCTGCTCGCGGCCGCCATTGACCGCTACGTGTACATCACGGTTCACGAGCCATTTGACGACCAGATCATCCTCAAGTACTCGCGTCTGGAACGGGTCGCCAAGCGCACGGAGCTGGACCACCCGATCGTGCGCGAGGCGCTCGGGCTGCTGGGCATTGAGGACCACATCGAGATCGCCTCCATGGCCGACATACCGGCCGGCACCGGTCTGGGCTCGTCGGGCAGTTTCACCACCGCCCTGCTGCGTGCCTTGCACATGATCCGCAAGCAGTACATCACCCCGCAGGCCTTGGCGGAGATGGCCTGCCATATTGAGATCAATCTTCTCGGCGAACCGATCGGCAAGCAGGATCAGTACATTGCCGCGATTGGAGGGGTGACGCAGTTTCACTTCCATCGCAATGGCAGCGTGACGGTGGCCCCGCTGGCGGCCGATGCCGAGACGATGGCCAATCTGGAAGACAACCTCTGCCTGTTCTTCACCGGAGTGACCCGCGCCGCCGGTTCCATTCTCAAGGACCAGAACGAGCGGAGCCGCCAGCAGGATCCCGCCATGCTGGACAACCTTCACTACACGAAGGATCTCGGCTGGCGGAGCAAGGAAGCCTTGGAGCGGGGTGACCTGCGGGCTTTCGCCGCGCTCATGCATGAGCATTGGGAGCGCAAGCGGAGCCGTTCGACCGGGATGAGCAACTCGCAAATCGACTCCTGGTATGAGTTGGCCCTGGCGCATGGCGCACTGGGGGGCAAGTTGATCGGCGCCGGCGGAGGCGGTTTCCTGATGTTCTACACCGAGGACAAGCAGCGGCTGCGCCATGCCATGAGAGGGGCCGGTTTGCGCGAGGTCCGGTTCCGGTTTGACTACCAGGGGACCAGCGTGGTCACGAATGCCTGAGCAGATCACCACCCTTGCCATCCTGGCCGGCGGGTTGGCGACGAGGCTTCGCCCGATCACGGAGAAGATTCCCAAAGTCCTTGTGCCGGTGGCCGGCGAACCGTTCCTGGCTCATCAGTTGCGACTGGTGCGCGGCTATGGATTTCAGCATGCCGTCATCTGTGCGGGCTATCTGGCCGAACAGATTCAGGAGTTCGTGGGCGACGGGAGCCGGTTTGACATGCGCGTGGAGTTCTCGCTCGACGGCGACACCCTGCTGGGGACTGCGGGCGCTCTCAAACGAGCGCTGCCGCTGCTCGGCGAGAGGTTCCTCACCATCTACGGCGACAGCTACCTGCCGTGCGACTATCTGGCGGCGGCGAACGGTTTTGCCGCAAGCGGGAAGCTCGGACTGATGAGCGTGTACCGCAATCGCGGCGCCTGGGATACGAGTAACGTCGAATACCGTGACGGGCAGATTGTTG
This sequence comes from Acidobacteriota bacterium, assembly GCA_017304135.1. GTDB lineage: Bacteria > Acidobacteriota > Terriglobia > Bryobacterales > Bryobacteraceae > JAFLBB01. The sequence continues at coordinate 65,064 of JAFLBB010000024.1, forward strand.
CCTACGACAAGCGCCACCAGACTCCGCGCATGGAGTACATCGATTACGGTTTGGGAGGATTCCGGCGAGAGGCCTTTGACCTCGTGCCGGAGGCTCAACCCTACGACCTGGCGACCCTGTACCAGCAACTGCTGGCGCGACAAGAGCTGGCCGCGTGGGAGTCGCCGGTTCGATTCTATGAAATTGGTTCTCTGCCCGGGTTGCAGGAACTTGATCAGCTGTTATCCCCTCCGGCATCAGCCGGACTGAAAGGACTGTCATGAGTTTCGCAGATCAATTCCTGGCTGAGGCGCGGGAAATCATCGACAGGTTGGACCGGAACGCCATTGAGCGGATGGCCGAGATTCTGGCCGCCACACGAGCCGCCGGAGGGCGGCTGTTCATTCTGGGAGTAGGCGGGAGCGCGGCCAATGCCTCGCACGCGGTGAACGACTTCCGCAAGATCTGCGGGATGGAAACCTACGCCCCGACGGATAACGTGAGCGAGCTGACCGCCCGCACCAACGATGAGGGTTGGGAAACGGTGTTTGTGAGCTGGCTCACAACCTCCCGGCTTTCCTCGCAGGATGCCGTTCTCGTCTACTCCGTGGGCGGGGGCGATCTGGAGAACAACGTCAGCCCGAACTTGGTCAGGGCGCTTCAGTACGCCAAGGAGAAGGGCTCCAAGATCCTGGGCATTGTGGGCCGAGATGGCGGCTTCACGGCTCAGGTGGCCGACGCGTGCGCGATTGTGCCGACGGTGAACGCCGTTCATACGACGCCCCACGCCGAGGCCTTCCAGGCGGTGGTCTGGCACCTTTTGGTTTCCCATCCCAGCTTGAAGACAGCCGCCACCAAGTGGGAATCGATTCGCTAGGGAGCGCCGTGCCTCATCGCGCTGTATTTCTTGACCGGGATGGCGTGTTGAATCACGTCATCCTGCGGGACCGCAAACCCTATCCGCCGGCGACGGTCTCTGAAGTCGTCATCCACGAGGGCGTCCAGGAGGCGTTGCGGGAGTTGAAGCAGTTGGGCTTCCTGCTGATTGTGGTCACGAATCAACCCGATG
>JAFLBB010000231.1 GCA_017304135.1 Acidobacteriota bacterium
CTGCTTCACCCGCAGCGCCAGCTCCACCGGAGTCCCCGGCCCTACCCGCAGCCCGCACCGCCCCGCCACGCCCCCCTCGCTCACCACCACATGCCGGTACTGCGGCAGCAGCGCCTCCACCTCGGCCTGCATCCGCGCACACAGCTCCGCCTGACCGCTCCACAACGTCACCACCACCGGCTCCGGGTCAATCCCCAAAGCCTGAAACGCCCGTCGCCTCAGCCGCCGCGCCCACTCTTTCATTCCGCCTCAAGCGCCTCGCCCGCCGTCGCCCGCAACACCAGCCACGCCATCAGCGGCATCACCGCCACTCCCGCGCACACCGGCACGAAACCGTGCCGGTCCACCATGCTTCCCACAAACGGCGACAGCACCGTCTGCATCAACCCATAGGCCATTGTCAGCGCCGCAATGCTCGTCGCCGCCCGCTCCACGCCAAAGTAATCCACCGGCAGCGCATAGGTGTTCACGCTGAACGCCACCGTCCAAAAATAGCTCCAGCAGATCACCGCCGTCGCCAGCCCGCTGGTCGGCACCAGTGGCGCCAGCGCCGTGCCCAACAGCGCCACCGACGCCAGCCCCGCCACCCGCAGCCGGGCTTCCGGCAACCCGCGCCCTGCCCGCGCAAACCGCAGCGAAAGCGCCCCTCCCGCCAGCCCGCCCAAGGCCGCAAACAGCGGCGGAATCCAGGCAAACTGCAGGTTCGCCTCCTCCTGCGTCAACCCGCGCGCCTTCACCAGAAACACCGTCGTCCAGTTCATCCACAGGCTGTAGGTCGTCATCGACAGGATGTTGGCCACAACCAGCCCCCACAACCGCCTGTCGCGCGCCAGTTCGCCCAGCCCCGCCGCCTGCCCGCGCCGTTCCACATGCGCCCGCGGAATCGCGCGCGCCGTCACCAGCCACAGCGGAATCCACAAAAACCCCAGCAGCCCCGCCACCACAAACGCCATCCGCCAGCCATAGGTCACTGACAGTCCGCTCGCCAGCACCGGCGCCGCCACCATCCCAATGCTGATCCCAATCTGACCGAACGCCGAGCCCAGCGCCCGCTCGCCCGCCGCCAGATACAACGCCCCCGCCTTCCCGCTCGCCGGCAAATTGCCTGACTCGGCAAACCCCAGCGCCCCCCGGCACACCAGCAACCCCAGGAACCCCGTCGTCATCCCCGTCGTCACGCCCACCGCCGACCACAACGCAATCGACACCACGATCCCCGTGTTCAACCCCGCCCGGTCAATGAACATCCCCGCCAGCGGCGCTGTCAGCGCATATACAATCGAAAACACCGACACCACCGCCCCATACTGCGCCAGCGTCAAGCCAAACTCGCCCTGGATCACCGGAGCCAGCGCCGCCAGAATCTGCCGGTCAATGAAACTCAGCGAACTGGCCAGTGTGAACACAAACATGGCCAGCCAGCGCAGGCGGTGCGGCTCATTCATTGCAGAAACTCGATCACCGCCACTTCGCCCGCCACCCCCGTCTTCGCGTCCGCCTTCGTCCGGTACTCCACCCGCACCCGCCGCGCCGGCTTCTGCACCCCGCACGCGAGCGTCAACTCACCGCCCCCCATAAACACCACTTTCCCCGGATCCGCCACCCCCAGCTTCACCAACTTGCCATCACCGCCCTTCACATGCAGCACCACCAACTGCTTCCCACACTCCACGCGCTCCATCATCCCCTCGGCCTTCCCATCCGCCGCCGGACCCTCCCACCACTCCACCGCCTTCTCCGTGCCCTCCGCGCCACCCATCTCCCCCCGCGCCTTCATCTCCGCCGCCCGGATCCGCTCCAGCGACTCCAACCGCAACTTCTCCAGCGCCGCCTGTTTCTCGTCCTCGATCCGCTTCCGCTCGGCCGACTCCAGCGCCCCCCGCGCCTCTTCCAACTCCTTCCAACGCCTCTGCATCCGCGCCGACTCCCCCGCCGTCGCCGCCCACCGCGCCGCGCTCAAAAAGCTCGCCGCCGCGTCCCGGTACAGCCGCCCCTCATACTGCCACTCCGCCAACTGCCGCCACCAGTCGCCGTGCCGCGGCTCCAGCGACACCGCTTTCTTCATCCGCCCGATCTTATGCCCCAGTTCCTGCGTATCCAGCGCAATCCGCGCATGCGGCCCGGCCCATCGCGGATTCAACTCGCTCGCCCGCACAAGCAGCTTCTCCCGCTTCGCCGCATCCTTTTCCGCCAGCGCCGCCTGCAGCCACGCCGTCGCCGACTCGCTCCCCGCCTCCACCGCCTCGGCATGCAGCCCCGCCCCTTCGAGCGTCACCGGCGTCTTCACGCCGTCGTTCAACAACCCCAGGAACGCCTTCCGCCGCGCCTCACCCTTCTGCACCCCCGCCAGCGCCAGTTTCACCAGCCCCGCCTCGATCTCCCGCGCCCGGAAATCCCGCTCCGGATTCAACGGCGCCCCCACCCACTCCGCCGCCGCGAACTGTCCGCTCTTACCGTGCGCCTCGGCCATCGCCATCATCTCTTTGGGTGGCTTGTCGTAGGAGTTCTTCAGCGCAATGTCCAAAGCCGCCCCCTGCTGTAGGTTCGACAGCAAAACCCGCATCCGCCCCTGAAACTCCTCCGTCGTCGCCAGCAGATGCAACAGCATCCACTCGTTGGTACGCGCCTCTTCCGGCGGTGGAGCCCCCAGTTGGATACGCGTCGCCTTGGCCTCCAGCGTCGACAGCAAATCGATCAACGCCGCGTCGTAATTCCCCGCCATCGGCTTCGCATTGGCTTCCCACAGCTCCCGCGCATACCCGCGCAGCCACTCCCTCGGCAACGGCTGGTTGGCCGGCCAGGCCCCGCTCCACACCCCATCCAGCAATTCCAGCTCAGGCGTCGGTCGCAACGTCTGGGTCTTTCCGGGCTTGAACAACACCACCCTTACCGGCCAGCGCCCCTGCGGCTCAGCCACCCCGCTCCACGTGCCCACCAGGAACCGCACCTGCTCCAGCCGGTTCAACGCCGCCCGCGCCTCACCCTCGGCCGACTCGGCGTACACATCGGCCGCCCCGGTCCGGAACAGGCGCCAGTCCGCCTGCAGGCATCCGGCCATCAGGAGGCACAACACCACCGGCCCGCGTACCACTCCCGTACGGTATCACGTTTAGCTTGCCTCATTTACGCGAAATCCCCCCACGCCTACGCTATAATCGCCGCTTGGCCTTGGCAACAATGGCCAAGAGGGAACCATGACCATTCCAACCACCTACATGGCGGCGTTATTGCTCTGCATCGTCAGCATGCTCTGCTGGGGCAGCTGGGCGAACACCACCAAGCTCGCTCCCAAGTGGCGCTTTGAGCTCTACTATTTCGACTACGCCTTCGGCGTCTTCCTGGCCGCCCTGCTCATCTGCTTCACCTTCGGCACCTACGGCAGCGAAATCACCTTCCAGGACAACCTCACCATCATCCGCCTCCGCAGTATCGCCTACGCCCTCGCCGCCGGCATCGTCTTCAACCTCGCCAACATGCTGCTTGTAGCCGCCATCACCGTCGCCGGCATGGCCGTCGCCTTCCCCGTCGGCATCGGCCTCGCCCTCGTCTTGGGCGTCGTCATCAGTTACTTCATCCGCCCCTCGGGCAACCCCTCGTTCCTCTTCCTCGGCATGGGTATCGTCCTCGGCGCCATCTTCCTCGCCGCCTTCGCCTACAAACTCCTCCAGGACGAGCGCAACCGCGACCTCCCCCTGCCCCCCGCCCCCGAAACCAAACGCAAACAGCCCGTCAAAGTCTCCCCCTGGAAGGGCCTCATCCTCAGCGTGTTCGCCGGCCTCCTCATGGGCTCCTTTTATCCCCTCATCGAAATGACCCGCGGCTATGAGATCGACATGGGCCCCTACGCCATCCTCATCGTCTTCGCGCTGGGCGTCCTGCTCAGCACCTTCCTCTTCGTCGTCTTCTTCATCTCCTTCCCCGTCCAGGGCAAACCCGTCGCCTTCTCGGCCTATTTCAAGGGCACCGTCAGGCAGCACCTGCTCGGCATCTTCGGCGGCCTCATCTGGTGCATCGGCCTCGCCGCCAACCTCGTCGCCTCCAGCGTCCCCCCCGAGGTCCACGTCGGCCCCGCCGTCAGCTACGGCCTCGGCCAGGGCGCCGTCCTCATCAGCACACTCTGGGGATTGCTCGTCTGGAACGAGTTCGCCGACTCCAAGGACAAGAGCCGCCTCTTCATCTGGCTCTCCATTCCCGTCTTCGTCGTCGGCCTCGCCCTCATCTCCATTGCCCCGCTCTATGCCAAGAATTGAACGCCCGGCACATCCACCTCGCCCTCCAGCCGCGTACCCTGGTTGATGCTCATGGTTTTGGCGTCCAGCGGAAGCGAGGCCACCCCCCCCACGGGACCAGCCACGGCTGAGACCCGCTGGCCCGCCTATCTCGCCGCCGCCGCCCGCGGCGATCAATCCGCTCTCGCCTCGCTCTATGACGAATCCTCCTCCCTCGTCCACGGCGTCGTCCAGCGCATCCTCATGAATCCCGCCGACGCCGAAGAGGTCACCCTCGACGTCTATACCCAAATCTGGCGCAGCGCCGCTGACTATAGTCCCCAACGCGGCAGCGCCACCGCCTGGATCCTCATGCTCGCCCGCAGCCGCGCCCTCGACCGCCTCCGCAGCCGCCAGCGCCGCACCGGTCAGGAGACGCCCATCGACCCCGGCCTCCCCCTGGCCTCCTCCGCCGCTCAACCCGAAGAGCTCGCCTCCCTCGGCCAGCAGCGCCGCCACATGAAGCTCGCCCTCGCCACCCTCGCCGACGAGCAGCGCGAAGCCATTGAGCTGGCCTACTACGGCGGCCTCTCCCACTCCGAACTCGCCGAAAAACTCGGCCAGCCCCTCGGCACAGTCAAGACACGCATCCGCCTCGGCATGACCAAACTGCGCCAACTGCTCACCGCGGGAAAGGAGGTACGCTGATGGACTTCGAAACGCTTCGTTCGCAATGCGAACTGTACCTTCTGAATGCCCTCGAACTCAATGAGCGTGAAGAGATCGACCGCCTCATCGCCGCCGCCGACCCCGACGCCCTCCGCGCCATGGCCGAAGCCCGCGACCTCGTCGCCCAGCTCTCTTTCGCCGCCGAACCCGCCGCGCCCCCCGCGCTGCTGCGCTCCGAACTCCTCAACCGCATCCGCGCCGAAGCGCCGCCCGCCCCCGCTCCCGCCCGGCAACCCTCACGCCTGCTCGCCTTCAGCGGCTGGGCCGTTGCCGCGGTCCTCGTGATCGGCGTCGGCCTCCTCTACTCCGAACGCGGCTCGCTCTATCGCGCCGCCGGAGATGCCCAACAGGAACTCACCCGCCTTCGCGACGAAATCCGCGTCCAGCGCAAAGTCCTCGCCGTCCTCATGGCCCGCGATTCGCGCACCGTACGCCTTGCCACCCAGGCCCCCGCCGTTCCCCAGATGCGCGCCTACTGGAGCCAGCCTGAAGGCCTCATCCTCACCGGCAGCGGCATCGCCGCCCCGCCCCCAGGGCGCACGCTCCAGCTCTGGGTCGTCCCCAAACAAGGCAAGCCCATCAGCGCCGGCATCTTCCGCCCGCTCTCTGACGGCCGCGTCCTGCTCATCACCGAAAGCAGCGCCCCCATCGCCAGCGCCGCCGCGCTCGCCATCTCGGAGGAGCCCGAGGGCGGCAGCCCGCAACCCACGACCACACCCGCCTGGGTCGGCGCCTTAGGCGAGTAGCTTCCGCAACTCCGCCTCCAGAGCATCCAAGCCGGCCTCCGGCACACTGCCCTGCGCCAGCGCCGCGCTCCCCCCACCCCTGCCTCCAGCCGCCGCCAGCAGCGGCTTCAACACCGCCCCCGCGTTCAACCCCGTCGCCGCCGAAGCCGCTATCAGCACCGCACCCGGCGACGTGAACAACTCCACCCACACCCCAGTGCCCATCTCCACAAACCCACCCGCCCGAACACGGTGCTCCTCACCCATCGCCCCCGCCGTCCGCCGCACCTCCACCGCCCAGCCCCGCTCGTTCCGCGCCGCCGCCGCAAACCGCTCCCGCCCCTCGCGCTGCGCCGCCTCCGCGCTCAGCCGCTTCAACTCCTTCTCCGCCGCCATCAGCCGCTGCGCCTGCGCCCC
>JAFLBB010000232.1 GCA_017304135.1 Acidobacteriota bacterium
GGGAGGGGCCGGAGCGGGAGCGGGTTGGGCGGCGGCGGGTGTGGTTGGCTGCGCCTGGGGAAAGAGAGTTCCCAGGGTGAACTGGGCGCAGAAGACGATGGTGGCGAGACGCTTCATTCGCGGCTACTCCTGTGCCTTGCTGGTGGCGGATTTGGAGGCGGACTGGGCGGCCTGTTTGAGGGCGGCGGTTTCGTTTTCGTCGAGCTCGGCCTTGTTCTTGGTCCACTTGGAGAGGCCGAAGGGGGTTTTGCGCTGGAACTCGACGGTGTCGCCTTTGTCGATGGCGAGGAGGCCGGTGACGGGCTCTTCGGCGGGGACATCGCCGGCTTCATATTTGGAGAAGCCGAAGGGGGTGCGGCGGTAGATGTAGGTGATGCCGTCCTTGTCGGTGGCGCGCCAGGCGTTCTTTTCGATCTGGACGGCGCCGGCGGGGAGGGGCGGGAGCTTGGGGGTGTAGACCTGGGTGACGCGGTTGTCGCCGGACATGGAGGTGTCCTTGGGGGCGTCTTTGGCGGCAGAGGGTGCGGCGGCAGAGGGAGGAGCGGCAGCCGTTTTGGCCGGGGCGGACTTGGGGGCGGACTTTTTCGCGGGAGCCTTCTGGCTTTGGGCCGCGCCGAGGGTAGCGGCGAGGCTGAGTGCGGCGATGGCAAAGATGGGGAATTTCATACGAATGGCTCCTTTTATTGGCCGGCTTTGACCCAGCGGCAGGTGTTGCCGAAGGGGCCTTTGGTGATGACTTTGCGCCAACCGCCCTGGACGGTTCCGGCGGGCGAGCTGTCGCCGGGGGAACAGACGAGCATGTCGCCGGCGCCGGTGTCGATGCCGGGCAGGCCGGGGGTGGCCTCCATCATCTTTTTGACGGCGTCGGGGTTGGTGGGCTGGTTCTTATTGACGGGTTGCTGGGGCGGCGCGGGGGCGGCGGCGGCGGCCTGTTGTTGAGGCGGCGCTTCCTTGGGTTTGAGATCAGCGAGGGCCTTGGTGAAGGTCTTGTCTTCCCACTCCAGGGTGATGTCGTCCTGGCTGAGTTTGGAGATGAGGAAGGGCCCGACTTTTTCGCCGACGCGGTAGCCTTTCTGCTCCGCTTTACCGGCTTCGGCGAGGAGGACGGTGGTGTCGCCGAACATGGAGATGACGCCGAAGGCGGCCGGGAAGGGGGGCACGGGCTTGGGCGGGTCGGGGGGTTTGACGTCGATGATCTCGTCGGGATTGCGGTCCTTGGAGAAGAGGAGCTGTTGGGCGGCGGGCAGGTAGTTGGCGGCCTGGACGGGGGGGACGGCCTGGGCGGGGACGTGGATGGGGACCTGCTGCGGGCGGGGGCGCTGGTTGATGACGGCGGCGTTCAGCTCAGCGGCTTTGCGCGAGGATTCGCGCCACTGGTAGCCGGCGGCGCCGAGGATGGCCACCAGGAGGAGGTTGAGCCAGATGAGTTTGCGGTTCATAGCGAGCCGATCTCCTTGCGTTTGGGGACGAGGGAGCGGTTGACGACGCCGCCGACGGTGAGGCGGACGGCCATGGTTTTTTGTTTCGGATCGGCGGCGCGGATATTGAGGTCGCGGGTGGCGATCAATTCGGGCTGGGCGCTGATGTCGGCGAGGAGGTTGAGGAGCTGGACGATGCGGCAGTTGAAGTTGACGGTGACGACGGATTCGCCGTATTCCTTGCCGAGGGGCTCGACGGGGCCGAGGTCGGTTTGCTGGATGTCGATAGCGGGGGACTGGGCGCGGGCGAGCTTGCGGAGGTGCTGGAGGATCTCGGCGGCGTTCTGGGGGGCGGTGGGCGATTTGTAGAGGCCCTTTTCGCGGAGGGCGAGTTCCTTGTTGGCTTCGTCGAGGACTTTCTGGCGGGCGGGGACGGTGGCGGCGAGGTCGCGCAGGCGGACGAGGCGGCGTTCGGCGGCGGGGATGGAGGTGGCGTCGGGGGCGACGACTTCGGCTGTGCCGTCGTTTTGCGGCCAAAGGTAGATGACGAGGAAGAGGGCGGCGCAGCCGGCGAGGAGGAGGAGGGCGCGGCGGTCGCGTTCGGTGAGGTTCATTGCTCGACCCCCGTGCCCTGGCCTTCGCGGTTGGAGCGGAGGGTGAAGGTCTCGCCGCCGCCCTGGCGGGGCTGGACGCCGGCGAAGTCAGAGCCTGCGAAGAGGGCGGAGGCGTCGAATTTTTGCAGGAGGGGAGCGGCCTGGTCGGTTTCCCCCTGGAGGGTGAGGGTGGTGCGGGTGAGGACCATCTGGCTGGCCCAGGCGGGGGGCGAGATGAGCATGGTGGATTCGCGGATGGCGTCCATGTCGGCGAGGGTGCGGCGGCGGAACTGATCGAGGAGGGCGACGCGGGCGCGAGCGGCGGTGATCTCTTTGTCGATCTGTTCGGCGCGGCGGGCGCGCTGTTCCATTTGGGAGATTTGCTGGTTGAGCTGGGCGAGGTAACGGGCCTGTTCGCGGGATTCCTGGGTGAGGAGGAGATAGCCGGCGATGGAGAGGAGCAACAGGAGGACGGCGGTGGGAATGTATTGGAGCTTGGAACGGTTGCGGCGCTCGGCTTCGGGGATGAGGTTGGCTTCGAGGGAGAGGGCGGGGGCGGCGGAGGTGAGGGCGGCGGTGTAGGCCAAGAGAGAATCGGGTCCGAAATTCTCTAATGTGCGGAGCGGGGGCGGGGCGAGGCGTTCGGCGGCGTAGGGCTCAGTGGCGGGTTCGAGACGGAGTTCGCTGAGCGCCGCGCGGCGGGCGAGTTCGTAGGGGGCTTCAAAGACAGTGGAGTAGACGGGCTTGGAAGGGGATTCGCCATAGACTTCGAGCGAATCGCCGGCGGGGAGCATGGCGAGGAAGCCGGCGGGTTCAGGGGAGCGGAAGAGGCGCTGGGCGGTGTAGAGAACGGCAGCCGAGACGGTGAGGGTGGCGACGGGGATGCCGGCTTCGGCGAAGAGGGTGCGGTAGCGGGCGAGTGTTTCCTGGCGGGTGATGGCGACGAGGACGTTGGGCGTGGAGCCGAGGCGGGCCCAGCACCAGGCGGCTTCGTCTTCAGCGAAGGGATGAAGGCCTTCGATCTGGAAGGAGACGGCGGAGGGCATGTCCTGCTCGGCGACGCCGGCGAGGGTGAGGTGGCGGACGATGACGTCGTGGCGGGGCAGAAGGAGCGCGGCGGCGGTCTTTTCGACGCCGAACTGGCGGGCGAAGGCGAAGTATTCAGCGCCCCATTCGGCGGCGGGGCGTTCGTGGATGCCTTCGATGACGATTTGGCCGAGGACTTCGGCGCCGTTGGGACGGACGCGGGCGGCGACGGCGCGGAGGGAGTCGCGCTGGATCTCAATGCCGACGCCGGTGCCGATGGCGAGGAGCTTGCGCCAGCCGGTGGCGCCGACGGCGAGGGCGAGGCCGGGCATGAGGCCGCCGGTGAGTCCGAAGCCGAGGGGGGTTAGTTCCACCAGGCGACCTCGGAGAGGGAGTTGGCGTCGAAGCGGAGGATTTCGTAGGGGCGGGTGGAGCGGTAATCGGAGAAGAACTTGACGGAGGCCGAGGCGGTGCGGCGGACGTCGCTGAAGCGGCCGTCGGGGAGGCGGAGGCGGGCGGTGGCGCGGACGGTGTAGCGGGTGTTGCCGCCGGCGCGGAGGCGGGAGGCGGCGGGTCCGGCGAGAGTGCGGAGCATGCCGATGTCCTGGGTGCGGAGGGGGCGTATGCGGCGGAGGCGCATGATTTCGTCGACGCCTTGCGGGGGGACGCCGATGCTGAGGAGGAGGGCGGGTTCGGCGGTGTTGACGTCGAAGACGCCGACGGCGCCTTTGGGGGAGACGCAGTCGCGGAAGCCACCGAGGCGCGTGAGGCGGCCTTGGGCGTCGCGGCGGTAGGAACCGTAAAAAAGTTCGGGCGTCATGCCTTGTACGAAGAGGAGCTCTTCGGTCTCCTCTATGGACGCGTGGCGGGCGCGGAAAGACGGGAGGCGGGACAAATATTGCTGGTCAAAGAGGCCGAGGGCGCCGGGGGGAGCGGGGGTGCGCCAGTCGATGATGGCGGCGGCTATCTCCTGAGATTGGGCGGGGTTGGCGCCGAGGGCCAGGAGGAGGCGCTGGATATCGGCAAGGGGGGCTTCGTTGAGGCCGAGGCGGGCGGCGTCGGTGACGTATTCGGTGACGGCGACGCCGCTGGGGAAGTCCATGCGGGCGCCGGAGAGGCCGGGCTCGTAGAAGCGGGAGGAGCCGTCGGGGTTGCGCTGGGCGGGTCCCCAGAGGATGTGGAGGATGCCGCGGTGGACGGCGCCTTCGGCGAGGTATTGGGCGCGGATGCCTTCGGAGAAGGTGGAGCTGCGGTCGATTTCGCCGCGGACGTTGATGGCGATGGCGAAGGCGATGGCGCCTAGGGCGGCGGTTAGCCAGAGGACGGCGAGCAAGGCACCGCCTTTTTCTTGAATCGCGCACAACGCAGCCTGCGGCCGCAAACGGCACGGCCTTGGCGCTGTGCGCTCCTCTCGTTCAACCGCGCACAACGCAGCCTGCGGCCGCAAACGGCACGGCCTTGGCGCTGTGCGCTCCTCTCGTTCAACCGCGCACAACGCAGCCTGCGGCCGCAAACGGCACGGCCTTGGCGCTGTGCGCTCCGGACGCCTGCCTCGGCTACTGTTGCGGCGGGGGGTCGATGTCGTCATAGGGGTAGTTGGGGTCGCGGTTGACGCGGACGGCCAGGGTGAGGGTTCGGAATTGGGGACGCGAAGGGTCGGGGCGGAGGGGGGCCATGACGATGCGGATGGCGAAGGGGAGGTCCTTTTCGCGCCAGATGGGGACCCATTCGCGGCGGTTGGTTCCGGGGACTTCGCGGAGGTATTGGAAGCCGGCGGAGGCGAGTTGATCGGCAAGGATGAAGGTGGCGGGGGAGGTTTGGGGCGGGGCGAGTTGGAGCAGGACGGCTCCGGTGGGCTGCGGGGCGACGCCGAGGCAGATGGGTTGGAGGGAGGAGGGGCCGGCGTAGTAGATCTCGTTTTGGACGAGGCGGACGCCTTCGCCTTTTTCGCCGGGAACGATGAGGAATTCGAGGAGGCGAGGGTAGCCTCGGGCGGCTTCGGTGAGGGAGTAGGAGCTGACGAAGCGGAGGAGGTTGGGTTCGCCCTGGAAGACGAGGGCTTTGACGCCGCCTTGCGGGGTGCAGGAGGCGAGGGCCGGGATGAGGCCGGAGATTTGGTTGTCGAGGATGCGGTGGACGCCGGCGATGCGGCGGTTGAGGTTCATGCGGGAGCTGGAGCGCTCCATGGCGTTGAGGCCGATGCGGAGGGCCATGAGAATGCCGACGGAGAGGAGGCCCAACAGCGTCATTGCTACGACGAGTTCGAGCAGGGTGACGGCTTTTCTTGCATCGCGCACAACGGAGCCTCGGCGGCGAAATGCGCCGCCGGGCCCTGTGCGCTTGGGGAACGACCTGTGTGCGGTGCGCCTCATTGCGGGACTCCGGGGATGGGGGCTTTGGCGATGCGGTAGCCCTCGAGGAAGGCGCGGCGGGGGGAGCGGCCGGAGCGCCAGGTGATTTCGACGGCGACGCGCTGGAGGAGGCGGCTGCCGGGTCCGGCGTTGACGGCTTCGAAGCGGGTGACTTGGGCGCGCCAGGCACCTTCGGGGAGGCCGATGGCGGGGTCGATGGGACCGGCGGGGGCGGCGCCTTCGGGGATGGATTGGTCGGCGAGGATTTCGTCGAGGAGGCGTTTGGCTTCGAGGGTGGCGCGGTCGCGTTCGCTGAGGCGGGAGGCGTTGGAGAGGGAGGTGTTGATGGAGGCGAGGAGGGTGCCGATGGCGATGGCCATGATGGTGGCCGCCACAAGAACTTCCAATAAGGTGAAACCGCGGCGGGTGGTGGTGAGGCGGAGGCGGCTCCTCATGGCTGGGCTCCGGGGACGAGGGCTCCGGGCGGAGGGGTTTCGACGACGGGGATGCCGGTGATGGGGTCGACGCTGACGATGCGGCGGAGGCCTTTGCGGTTGACGAGGAGGACGCCGATGCGGGGGCCGGAGACGCCGGCGGCGTTGATCGCATTGACCTTCGCGTAGGCGCTGTCGGCCGTCTGCTGCACCTGGCTGCCCGGGGCGCTGGCGCCG
>JAFLBB010000233.1 GCA_017304135.1 Acidobacteriota bacterium
GGGAGGGGGGAGTGGGCGGCCATGGGAACTATTATGGGGCGCGGATGGCGCGGGAGGGACGGGGCAAGCGCACCCCAGGCGCGGGCCGAGTTGCGGGAACGGGCGGCGTTAGATTTTGCCGAGAACGATGGGGAAGCTGGGGTCGCCGTTTTCGAAGGCGACGACGACTTGGGAACCTACCGGGAACGACCCGCCGCTGGAGCCGGGGGCTACGCAGACGGGGGCCCAAGAGCCACTGAGGCCGGCCGAGGGGACGGACACGAGGACGCGGCCCTTGCCGGTCGCGTCGGTTTTGGAAGTCACTACACCTCGATATACGCCGCCGAATGCCATGGTTGCCTCCTGGGGATGGAGTTTACCATTCAGGGGGCGGGGGCGGTGTAATAGGGCTTTGAGGGCCCCAGATTGTGCAAGGGAGGTGAGACTTGTGGCGAGTCTGTGAGTTCGGTGAAGCGACGGGCAGCGAGGGGGGAACGATCATCCGCGATGAGGAGCACGTGCACGGGGCGCGAATTACTCTTGAATCCGCGACCCCGTCGGCTCCGTTCACCATTACCTGCGGTATCTATGGTTGGATGGTGCACACTCGTTTCTTTGGGAATGAGTTTGAGGCGGCCGCTGACTACGAGGCGATGAAGCAGGGCCTGGAGGACATTCTGGCTGTCATTCCCGCGGAGAGCGAAGCCAGTTCCCGTGACGGGACTGGCACGGTTGTTGCCGCGATCAACTTCTTTCTGCAGCGATTTCCCTAGAAGCTCATTCCGCCGAGCTCTGGTTTCAAGTTTCGCCAAGCCCCAGTGCGTGGAGCAATGAGACGTGCAGTTCGCGGAGGAGTGGTTACGAGTAGTCCTGGAAACGCTGGACCGACATGCCTGCAGCGCGGATCAAGGCCCGGAGCGTGCCCGGCGCCAGTTCGCGGTGAAGAGGGATGGAGAGCGCTGCTGGGTTTCCGGGCTTGACGAGGACGACGTGGCTGCCGACCTGACGGTCGCGAGTCCAGCCCGCGCGGAGGAAGGCTCGCACCGCGCGTTCGCCGGAGATCACGGGGAGCGACATCAGGCCACTTCGATTTCGACCTCGCGAACTTCGACGGACTGGGGCAGGTTGTTCGCCTTGCGTGCGGCGAGGCAGCCTTGGATGGCTTCGCGGATGTTGGCGAGGGCGGCGGCTTCGGTTTCGCCTTGGGAGACGCAGCCGGGCAGGGATGGGCACTCGGCCACGATCATCCCGGTTTCGTCGCGCTCCAGAGTGACGAGAAGCTTCATGGCTTCATCGTAGCGGAGTTTGGAATAGCCTGAGTGCCGCAGTTACTTCCGGTAATGCCGCACAGTGAGGGCTGCCACCTTGGCGATGAGGGCGGCGCGGGCTTCGGGGGGGGCGGGGGAGTCGGCGACGAAGACGGCTACGGCGAAGGTGGAGCCTTCGGGGGAGGTGAGGAGGCCGACGTCGTTGGTGGCGGCGGAGATGCCGTTCCAGGAGCCGGCGGTGCCGGTTTTGTGGGCGAGTTTCCAGGTGGGGGGCTTGCCGGCTTTGAGGCGGTCGAGGCCGGTGGCGCAGTCGGCTAGGGCTTTGAGCAGGAAGGCAGTGGTGGTGGGCTTCAGCAGGCGGCCGGCGTGGAGGTTTAAGAGGAACTCGGCCATGCCGGTGGGGGTGGCGGTGTCGCGGGGGTCGGTCTGGTAAGCCTTGTAGGCGCGTTCGCGGACGGCGGAGGGGACGGCGGCGATGTCGGCGGTGAGGCGTTTGGGGTCGTAGTATTGTGGGCCCCAGCGGAGGCCGACGATTTCGGTTTGGAGGTCGCGCTCGTCGCGGTCGATGCGGAGGCCGCGGACGCCTTTGCGGGTGAGGGTGCGCTGGACGTGGTGGATGCCGCCGAGGAGGCGGGCGAGGTAGTCGGCGGCGGCCGAGTCGCTGTCGATGTTGGCGCGGCGGATGAGGTCGCCGATGGTGGTGGTGTAGCCGTTGGGGCCGAGGAGGTCGATGACGGGCTGCATGAAGACGCTTGTGTCTTCGCGGCGGAGGGTGACGCGCTGGTCGAGCTGGAAGCGGCCGGCGTCGATGGCGTCGAGGACGGCGAAGCCGACGGGGAGCTTCATGACGCTTTGGAGGGAGAAGCGCTCGTTGGGGCGGAGGCAGGCGGATTGCTTGCCGTCGCTGACGCAGACGCCGAGGCGGGCGGGGGCGGTGGAGGCGAGGGTGTTCAGATCGGCCTGGAGGGCGGCGAAATCGAGCGTGCCGGCGTGGGCGAGGGCGGTGGCGAGGAGGAGGAGCGGGAGCGCTCGGCGGCGGTGAGTCATCCGTACAGGATAACGGGAGGGCGAGGGGCGCCGCGTGTTTCGGACTATTCGCTCTTGGGGCCGAGCACCTCTTTCATGATGGCGGCGAGGCCGTGGAGTTCGGGGGTGGCGTCGCCTTCGTAGCTGGAGCCGTGCATGGTGGCGAGGGTGCGGGGGTGTTCGGCGGCGAGGTTCGAGAGGATCTGGCCGGTGTGGTGGGTGTAGGGGACGTAGCCGGCGAAGGGGCTGGACTCGGCGAAGAGGAGGGCTTCGCGGGCGGGTTCGAGGAGGGAGTCGCGGGTGAGGGCGGGGCGTTCGCCCCATTGGTGGAAGAGGTCGGAGCAGAAGAGGGTGGCGCGGGTTTCTTCGAACATCACGCCGGCGTCCCAGCCGTGGGGGACGTGGGGCGTGGGGATGAAGCGGTAGCGGTATTTGCCGGTGGCGAAGGTTTCGCCGGGTTGGAGGATGCGCGCCGGGCGGTTGGAGAAGTCGTTGACGCTGACCATGGCGCCGATGAGGCCGCAGACGGGGTGGGCGTGAGGGGCGAGGTCGAGCCAGGAGTTGAGGGCGCCGCATTCGTCGGATTCAAAGTGGGAGAAGCCGATGTGGCGGAGGGTGGCGGGATCGATCAACGAGGCGACGGCTTCGCGGAGGGCGGGGAACATGCCGCGGAGGCCGGCGTGGAAGAGGAGGGGTTCGTCGTCGCGGACGAGGAAGTGGTTGAACTGGAGGTTGATGTCGGGTGCGAAGACGGAGATGCGGAAGAGGTCGGGGGCGATTTCGGTGATGGGGGACATGGGGGGCAGTATACGATGGATTGGGTAAGCCAAGGATGCTGTCCAGAAGCCGGCGAAATGCGCAGTTCACTGGCTGACGGGACAGACCAGGGACACAGAGCAGAAAACGCAAGTCCCCGCAAAGAGGTTATGCCGCGAAATCCGACCGCGTTCCTAGAATCGATGAGCAGGCTCGCATCGAGTGATATTCAGGACCTCTTCGCGCGCTTGACAATAGCGGAACGGCGATCGGTTCGCCGGCGAGCGATTTCCTTTCTCAGAAATGAGGCCACCCGCAGGAGCAATGAGAAGCTCAGATCAGGGGCTGTCCGACTGCTGGTGGCGCTGTTGCCTGGGACGTTTGCCGCAATCGAGCGTGTTTTCCAGGACACATCTTCACCGCTTTGGTACGAGATCCATTTCACGATGTTCGCAGCGCTTCGCCGTGAGGACCTGAGCCCATTGGACCAGGAGCAAGTGCTCAAGCTTATCCGCGCGTACCTGCTCACAATACACTCCGATGCCGGTTTCGCGGCTTGGAAGGCCGGGGCACTGCTTGGGGACGAGTGGCGCGGTTCTTGCAGTCTCCAGATCTTAGGCGAGGTGCTTCGCTCCGCAACTCATGTGGCCGGACGAAAAGCCGCACTCCATGGCATCGAGCATGCTCTTTGTGGTGCTTCTGAAGCAGAGACCACGTATTTGACGAAGCTGATACGCGCGTCGTCCAGAGATGACAGAAGTGTCGAGTTGCGACGGAGAGCCAGGGCGGCACTTAAGGGCGAAGGGTGCGGCCCGCGGGTCGCCTGATGCCCGCTTCGGGTCTAGTTGAATCTGAAATGGAGTGCGGGGTAGGCGCGGTTGGGCACGAGGTGGGGCGGTGCGGCGCGGCGGATTGGTGGCGCCTGGCGCGGGTGGTTGGCGGCTAGACGTGCTGATCGAAGAGGATCATGTTGCCGTCGGGGTCGGTGAGGGTGAAGCTGGCGGGGCCGGCGGTGCCGGGCTTGACTTCGGTGGTGAGGGGGACGCCTTGGGATTTGAGGCGGGTTTGGAGTTCGCGGATGTCGGTGAAGGTGGGGAGCTGTTGGGCGTTGCTGTTCCAGCCGGGGTTGAAGGTGAGGATGTTGTTGGGGAACATGCCTTGGAAGAGGCCGATGACGGTATCGCCGTTTTTGAGGATGAGCCAGTTTTGGGCGGGGTTGCCGGCGAAGGATTGGAAGCCGAGCTTTTCGTAGAACTGGCGGGAGGTGGCGAGGTCCTTGACGGCGAGGCTGACGGAGAAGGCTCCGAGTTGCATGGGGGCTCCTTTGGGTGGTGTTGGGGCTGGGGATGGGGATGGTGCTTGGGTTGCTGCTGGTTGGGCGAGCGCTGGTGTGGCGGCGGCGAGGGTAAGGGCGTGACGGCGGGTCATGGGGTGTGTCCGGCGACCGGACCATGATAGTCGAGCGGGTGGATTTGTGGGGGTGCGGCGTGGGAGAATGGCGAACCCTTTGCGCGTATGAGAGAGACACGAAATTACGACCGGCACGGCGTGGTGGCGCTGCTGATTTTGCTGTTCGCGATCACGTATCTGGACCGGGTGTGCATTTCGGTGGCGGGGCCGAGGATGCAGGAGGAGTTGGGGATTTCGCCGGCGGGGTGGGGTTGGGTGACGGGGATGTTCACGCTGGCGTATGGGTTGTTTGAGATTCCGACGGGAGTGATGGGCGACCGGTTGGGGCCGCGGCGGGTGTTGACTCGGATTGTCACGTGGTGGTCGGCGTTCACGGCGTTGACGGGGACGGTGACGAACTACTACTGGCTGCTGATTGTGCGGTTCTGTTTCGGAGCGGGCGAGGCGGGGGCGTTTCCGAATTCGTCGGTGGTGGTGTCGCGGTGGTTTCCGAAGTCGCAGCACGCGACGATGTCGGGGGTGACGCTGATGGCGAGCCAGATTGGGGGCGGGCTGGCGCCTTTGCTGGTGGTGCCGATTCAGATGCGGTGGGGGTGGCGGGCGTCGTTTTTCATTTTCGGAGCGTTGGGTGTGATTTGGTCGGTGGTGTGGTTTGCATGGTTCCGCGATTATCCGGAAGAGAAGCGGGGTGTGGCGCATGTGGCCGAGGGGGCGGGAGCGGCGGCGAGCGGCCATGGGGGCGGGTTTCCGTGGCGGGCGGCGCTGACGAACTCGTCGGTGTTGGCAGCGATGGCGATGGTGTTCACGTATGCGTATGGGTTCAACTTTTTCCAGACGTGGCTGCATACGTTTCTGGTGAAGGGGCGGGGGATGGGCGAGGGGAGTTTGTACTGGTCGGCGCTGCCGTATGCGATGGCGGCGTGTTCGAACCTGGCGGGCGGTGTGGTGAGCGATGCGCTGGTGAAGCGATGGGGTCCGAAGAAGGGGCGGCGGGCGGTGAGCATGACGTCGCTGGCGCTGGCCGGGTTGTTCACGCTGGGGGCGATGGCGTCGCGGGATGGGATGACGGCGCTGGTGTTTCTGGGGCTGGTGGCGGTGGGCCTGTTCGGCAGCCGCGACCCGATGCACAACCTGATGACGCTGGGGTTCTGGACCGGGGTCTGGATCGTGGTGCCGCTGGCCTCGGCCCTTTTCGGCAACCTGTGGCGGCGGATCAACCCCTGGACCGGGCCGGTGCGGGCCGTTCTGCTGCTGCTGGGCCTGCGCGGCGGGATCGGCCTCAAGCGGCTGGGATACTGGCCGGCGGTGGGGTTCTACCTGGGCTTCGTCTGGTTCCAGATGATCTCGCTTTATCCTGACGATCCGACGGTGCTGGCGCGGGCGGCGCTGGTCTACTGGGGGGTGATCTTTGCCCTGGCCGTGGCCGAGGGCGAAGACTGGCTGGAGCGGGGCGAGTTCCTGACCGTGCTGTTCGGCTTTGTCGCGGTGGCTTCGGCCTTCATGAACAACACGCCGCTGGTGGCGGTGATGATCCCGGTGGTCATCCAGATCGCGGCGCGGATCGGCAAGGCGCCGTCGAAACTGC
>JAFLBB010000234.1 GCA_017304135.1 Acidobacteriota bacterium
CCCGCTCCACCGGCCGCAAAAAGTCCGGCAGCATCTTCTTGATCCTCGGCCGGATCGTATACGCCGCATACTGCTTCTTCTCGTGCAACCGCATCGGCACGATGCAACTGGAGTCCACCGCCACATACGGAATGCCGATCTTCCCCGGCACGCTCGCGTTATGCCGCGTCGCAATGAACGTCGGATAGTCGTCGGTCACACACAACGCCGCCTCCGCCGCCAGCCGGTACAGCACATCGTTCGCGTCCGACTTCCGCCGCCGCAGATAGAACGCATACCCAATGCCACGCTTCTCCAGCCGCCGCTGCGTATCCGGCACGCCTTCCAGCAGAAACTGGTGGAACCGGTCGCTCGCATACGGATAGGTGCACGTCACCGCCTCATACACCAGCAGCGGCAACCCCAGCCGGTTCGCCTCCCCCACCGCATGTTCCAGCGCGTGATTTGACTCCGCGCGCCGGTTCATCTGCATCCAATAGAGGACATACCGCCCCCCCGGTCGCTCGGGCTCCTCGTTTAACTGCCGCACACGAACATTGATCGACACGTCACTTCCATGATGCTGCCCCCACCGCCCCGGATAGAATAAAAGGAACCCTCATGCGAGCCTGGAACCGGGCCAAACTCCTCTGGGCATACCTCACCAGGCGCGATGCCGTCAACGCGCTGCCGGTGGAGTACATCGTCGAAACCACCGCCAAGTGCAACATCTATTGCCCCATGTGCCCGCGCGAGACCTTCAGGCAGCCCAAGGAGGACATGACCGACGACATCTTCAATCGCCTCGTCAGCGAAACCGGCCGCTCCGCTGAACACATGATGTTAATCGGCCTCGGCGAGCCCCTCCTCGACCGCGCCATCTTCGACCGCATCGAATACTGCGAACGCCACAACATCCACACCCTGCTCTCCACCAACGGCACACTGCTCAACGATGCCGCCATCGAAAAGCTCCTCGCCTCGCCCCTCGCACACATCACCCTCAGCTTCGACGGCTCCACCAAAGAGAGCTTCGAGTTCTACCGCAAAGGCGCGAAATTCGAGCCGGTGCGCGACAACTTCATCCGCTTCGCCCGCCGCAAACAGGAACTCGGCCGGGGCCCCCAGGTCGTCGTCCAAATGGTCCGCATGGAAGGCAACGCCCACGAGGTCGACGACTTCATGCGCTTCTGGAAAGCCGTCCCCGGCGTCGACGAGGTCCGCGTCAAGGAAGACGAAACCAACCTCATGCGCCCCGACGCCGGCCACACAGGCGAGGAATGGAAACACCCCTGCCACTACCTCTGGCGCGGCGCCATGTATGTGAAGTGGAACGGCGACGTCTACCCCTGCTGCCAGAGCTACATGCTCGAAGGCTCACCCGTCGGCAACGTCGGCCGCCAGTCGATGCCCGAAATCTTCGACGGCGAACCCATGCGCGAAATGCGCCGCCTCCACACCCAGGGCCGCGCCGGCGAAATCCCCATCTGCGCCCGCTGCTGCACGACGATCCCCCACCCCGCCCTCGTCGCCGGCAGCCTCATCCTGCACGGAGCCACCGTGCGCCGCCTGCTCCCGTGGGTCGAACGCGCCATCTATCTCGCCAAACTCCCCAAGCGCTGGCTCAACCCGCCCAAACGCCAACCCCCGCCCGCGCCACGCCCCGAACTCGTCCAGATCAGCGGGGCGGCGGCATCTGGCTCTGCGGATTCCGCTCCCCGCGAATCAGATCGATCGCTTCCTTAACCCCCGCCAGGCTCAACACCACGAAGGCATACGAGGTCCCCGCAATCGGCGTCGGAATCCCCACCACCGCCGCCGCCAGCAGCGACTTCCAATACCACTTCCGGTCCCCCGCGCGCGTCTGCAGAATGGCCACGACACAAGCCGCCAGCATCGCCCCCAGCGTCAGTTCAATCAGGACGCCCAGGCCCAGCGTGATCGCCGTCCCCCCAAACAATCCCCAGTCAATCGCCAAAATGGCCAGCGCGCTCAACGGCCGCAGAAACGGCTGCGCCGCGGGCTCCACATGGCCAGTCAACACACGTGTGGCGTCGGTCATCGTGACACTACAGACGAGCAACACCCCGCGGAAGTTCCCAACGATTCGCGTCGCCCGGCGTGCATCGCCCCGCACCTGCCGCCCCGCGCACCGGCCTCCCCGCTCCCCCTAAAACGTAATGCCCACCCCGAAACTCCCCTCCATCATGTGCAGCAACCCGCCCGTATCGATCCCCTGCCCCGTCGCCGTCGGCTCGGGAAAGCTCAGGTCATACGGCTTGCCCGTCATGTAATGCCGGAAATCCAGCCGCACAAAAAAGTTCTGGTGCGGAAACAGCTTGATTCCGCCGCCATAGTTCGCCCCGTAGCTGCGCGTTCCGCCCCCGCTCCAGGCCGAAATCTTCGGCGACCCAAACTGCGCCCCCGTGATCCCACCCGTGATATACGGCCGCCACTTCTCCCGGTTCGGCATCATGTAGATCAGGAAGTTATACGAGGCCAGGTGAATCTTCGTCTTCCCCTCCTGCTCCAAAAACCCGCCCCCGTCCAGCTCCAGGTTCGTGCGGAACTTCGCGTTCGTCTGCGAAATGCTCAACTCGTGCCCGTAGTAGCCCTTCGTGTTCCACGTAAACCGCGCCCCAAACGACGGCCCCGGCTTGAAATTCGAGTCTTCCTTCTTGATCGTCTCGAAATTCAGCGACCCCAACCCGGACTTCGATACCCGGTTGTAGCCGCCAAACGCGCTGATCTCAAACGTCTGCGCCGAAAGCGCCGTGGCGCACAAAAGCGCCATTGCCAAGCTGATGTGTGTCTTCATGCTGTGAGCCGCCGAATCCTATCTGACGCAATCGCCAGCGGTCGCGGTTTCCTGGGAGTGATCCTCACCGATTATAAACCAGGGGCAAACTCGCCCACCGGCCACGCCGCATACCGGGCACATCCCGCCAACTCTCTCGAGTGCCCCACCACCCTCCATGGTATATTTATTCATAGCGGTGCATAAACTTGCAGGACGCCCAACCGCGTCCCGCTTCCCATAACCCACCGCCCCTGAACAAGGAACCTCGTCACCAGATGAAGACCCCTGTCGGTATCGTCGGCTTCCGCGGCTATGGCGGCCAGGAGCTGATCCGCATCCTCTCCCGCCACCACCGCGTCGAAATCGTCCTCCTCGACCACCGCTCTGACTCCGAGCAGCGGCCCATGCCGAAGAACCACTCCGGCCCCCGCCGCGCCGCCACCTCCGAAGCCCATCAACTCGGCCTCGCCGTCGTCTTCCTCGCCACGCCTCATGAAGTGGCCATGGAACTCACCCCCGAACTCCTCCACTCCGGCGCCAAGGTCGTCGACCTCAGCGCCGCCTTCCGCCTCCGCACCCCCGACGTCCACGAACGCTGGTACAAGGAACCCCACACCAGCCCCCCGCTCCTCCACGAAGCCGCCTACGGCCTGCCCGAGTTCTACCGCGACAAGATCAAACCCGCGCGCCTCGTCGCCAACCCCGGCTGCTACCCCACCGCCGCCAACATCGCCATCGCCCCCCTCATCGAAGCCGGCATCGTCAACCTCGACGCCGGCATCATCTGCGACGCCAAAAGCGGCGTCTCCGGCGCCGGCCGCAAACCCTCGCTCAAAACCAGCTTCTGCGAAGCCAACGAAAACTTCAGCGCCTACTCCATCCTCATGCACCGCCACGTGCCCGAGGTCCTGCAGAACTCCGGCCTCGAGGAAAGCCAGTTCAGCTTCACCGCCCAACTGCTGCCCGTCAACCGCGGCATCCTCGAAACCATTTATTTCAGAGCAAAAGGTGTGAAATCAGCCGCCGACATCGTCGACCTCTATGAGAAGCGCTACCACGGCGAACCCTTCGTCCGCGTCTTCGAACCCGGCAAAGCGCCTGACCTCATGCACGTCCAGCACACCAATTTCTGCGACCTCGGCGTCACGCTCGACCCCGCCACCGGCCGCGCCGTCGTCGTCTCCGCCATCGACAACCTCGTCAAAGGCGCCGCCGGACAAGCCGTGCAGAACATGAACCTCATCCTCGGCTACCCCGAAACGGAGTCGCTCCTCTAATGGCCGCCGAACGCATCCTCGTCAAACTCGGCGGCACGCTGCTCGACGACCCCGCCTCGCGCCGCCGCCTCGCCCGTGAAATCGCGGAACTCAGCGCCTCAGGCCCGCGTCTGACCCTCGTGCATGGAGGCGGCAAACAGATGACGCGCTATCTCGCCGAACGCGGTGTCGAATCGCAGTTCGTCAACGGCCTCCGTGTCACCACGCCCGACGTCGTCGACGCGCTGTTGAAGATCTTCGCCGGCTCGGTCAATCACTCGCTCGTCGCTTCGCTCGTCGAAGCCGGAGCCCTCGCTGTCGGCCTCTCCGGCATCGACGCCCTCCTCGCTGAGGCTGAGCAGATGGACCCCCAACTCGGCGCGGTCGGCCGCGTCGTCAAATCCAATGGCGGCTTGCTCGAAACGCTCACCAGTGCCGGCTACCTCCCCGTGGTCGCCTGTGTCGCCGGTGACCGCGCGGGCAACATCTACAACGTGAACGCTGACCAGATGGCCGTCGCCTGCGCCGGCGGCTTCCAGGCCACCCGCCTCGTCTTCCTCACCGATGTCGAAGGCGTCCTCGACGCCACGAAAACCCTCGTTCCTGTTTTAAACAAAGCCGCCTGCCGAGAGCTCATCACCTCCGGCGTCGCCACCGGCGGCATGCAGGCCAAACTCGAAGCCGCCATGTCCGCTCTTGATGCGGGCGTCGGCCATGTGCATATCGTCGGAGGCGCCACACCCGGCGTGCTCGCCGCCGTCGTCGCCGGTCACCAGGCCGGCACTCTGTTGGAAGTGTGAAGCCTGTTGGAACCGTGAAGGAGCATGGCCATGATCGCCGAAACCATATCGCTCGATGAGGGCTCAGCCGTGGAAGAAGACGCAACCCGTCCGGTCGCCATCCGCAAAGCGCGCATGCAGGATATCTCCGCCATGGCCCGGCTCATCAACAGCTACGCCAACAACGGCATCATGCTCCCGCGCAACGAACTCGACCTCGCCGAAGGCGTCCGCGACTTCACCGTCGCCGAAATCGACGGCCAACTCGCCGGCTGCGCCGCGCTGCATTTCTATACGCCCATCGCCGGTGAAGTCCGCTCACTCGCCGTCGCCCCCGAGCACAAAGGCGCCGGCGTCGGCCGCCTCCTCGTCGAAGCCCTCGAACGCGAAGCCCGCGAATGCGACCTCGCCACGCTCTTCGCCTTCACCTACGTCCCCGGCTTTTTCGTCAAGCTCGGCTTCGACCAGGTCGACCGCGGCGTCCTACCCCTCAAGGCCTGGAAGGACTGCCTCAGCTGCCCCAAGTTCCAGAACTGCGACGAAATCGCCATGCTCAAAAAGCTGCGCCAGGTCGAACTCAAACCCGCCCCAGCCCTGCTTGGGCCCTTCGTCCAACTGCCCGTCGTCCGCGGCTAACGCGCGCCGTCACCCGCGCGCTACATCCCCGCCAACACCTCCCAATCCACATTCCCGCCCGACACAATCACCCCCACCCGCCGGAACCCCTTCGGCAATTTCCCAAACATCACCGCCGCCGCCGACACCGCCCCGCTCGGCTCCACCAGCATCTTCATCCGCAGCAACACAAACTTCACCGTCTCGCGAATCTCTTCATCGCTCACCAGCAGAATGCGCTCCACCCTCTCCTTGATGACCGGGAACGTCAACTCCCCAGGCGAGGTCGGCCGCAGCCCATCGGCAATCGTCCGCGGCGGCGCAATCTCCACGCGCATCCCCTGCTGCATCGATAGCCACGTGTCGTTCGCATCCTCCGGCTCCACGCCATACACGCGCAGATCCGCCTTCGTCTCCGTCGCCGCCACCGCTGAACCCGCAATCAACCCGCCCCCCCCCACACACACCACCAGCGCATCGAGATCCGGCACCTCTTCAAGCAACTCCAAGGTTGCGGTTCCCTGGCCCGCCATAATCAGCTCGTGATCGAACGGCGGCACCAGCGTCGCCCCCGTCTCCCGT
>JAFLBB010000235.1 GCA_017304135.1 Acidobacteriota bacterium
GGACCGCGGACACGGGCGGCGAAGAGGGGGTTGGAGACGGTGGCGGAGCGGCGCGGAGCGGCTCCGCCAGGGCGGTAGGGGCGGCTATTTGGAGCAGAGGATGGAAGCCCGAACAGCGCGGTGGTCGCCGCCGGTGTTCGTCATGAGACACAACCAACTGCTTGTAGGGGCATCGGGATTGGGGCCGGAGTAGTTCACGGTGATGTCGCGGGATGCGTCGTTGTTGTCGCGGTGGCCGCAGCCGCCGGTCAGCAGGACCGGGTGAGTGCTGGGGCAAAAACGGGTACGAGTCCAGCGGAAGCCGCCATCGAGCGATGAAGTGGCGGTGGAGTAGTAGGTGAGTCCATTTAGTGAGGAGGGGCCGGCGGGTCCTGGGTTGCCCTGAGGCCCTTGCGCACCGGTGAATCCTCGCGCGCCCTGTGCGCCGGTGGCGCCGGTGGCTCCAGTAGCGCCGGTGGCTCCCGGGGGGCCTTTCGGGCCGGCGAGGACGACGGCGAGGAGCGCGGGCTGGCTGGTGGCGGTGTTTTCTTTGCTGTCGAGGAAGGCGGCGAGGGTGTTGTCGGAGTAGATCAGGAGGTCGAGGGTGGATGAGACGGGAGGACTGAGCGCAGAGGCGAGATAGGGGGTCAGGTCGGCGCTGTACCAGGTGTTTGCCTCGGTGATGGGGATGGCGAGATGGGCCGGGAGCGGGGAGGGGCCAGTGGCGTGTGTGATCGTGTTCTCCTGCCAGGGTTGCGTGACCGTGGAGATAAAAAGCATGCCTGGCGTGAGGACGCGATTTACGAAGAAGCGCAGGGTCACCTTGGCGGCGGGGGCGGCGCTGGCGCCCTGGGGGAGCGCGGAGGTGTCGAAGCGAAGCAGGGCGCGCGAGGTGGCGTCGACCTGGAGTTGGGGGAGCGCGCCGAAGTTGGAGGCCGGCTGTGTGGTGCGGAGGGTGGCGTCGGCGATGACGGGGAGCTCGATGGCATAGGCCGCCGGGATGAGGGCGGCGAGGAGAAGGGTGCGTAGATTCATGGTGGTGGTTTCCGAGGATGGATGGGGACTATTTGGCGCAGATGGTGTACATGACGAGGGCGCGGGAATCGCCGCTGGTGTTTTCGACCATGCAGCGCCAGCCCGCGCCGCTGCTGGAGGTGGGGCCCGTGTAGTTCACTTTGATATCGTCGGAGGCGCCATTGCTGTCGCGGTGGCCGCAGCCGCCGCCAATGACGATGGGATGGCTGGGGGGGCAGTTCACTGAGGCCCAAGAGGTGTAGTTACCCACGATGGAGTAGTCAAAGCGGCTGTGGAGGATGAGCCCGTTCAGGGTGGAAGGGCCGGCAGGTCCGGTGGCTCCGGTAGCGCCGGTGGCTCCCGTGGCTCCGGTGAAGCCTCGCGGTCCCTGGATGCCCTGAATGCCTTGCGGGCCTTGGGCGCCGGTATCGCCTTTGGGGCCCGGGGGACCGTTGAGGACGACGGTGAGAGTGGCGGGGTGGCTGGTGGCGGTGGATTCCTTGCTGTCGAAGAAGACGGTGGTGGGCGAAGCGGCGGTGAGGAGGATGCCGTGGGCGGTGGAGGGGGCGGTGAGCCAGCCGCGCACGAGTTCGGTGGCATCGACGATGTAGTACATGTTGGCATCGGTGACTTGGAGGGAGGCGTTCAGTCCGGCGCCGAGGGTGGGCATGGTGGCGGCGGTGACCGTGGATTCGGTCCAGGGGCTCTCGACGCGGCTGAGGTTGACGTTGCCTGGGGTGACGACGCGGTTGACGAAGAGGCGGAGGGAGGCGCTGGCGACCGAGGCGGCGGTGGCGCCGGGGGGAAGGGCGGTGAGGTCGAAGCGAATGACGGCGTGGGTGGCGTTGTCGACCTGGAGTTGGGGGAGCGCGCCGAAGTTGGAGGCGGGCTGGGCGGTGCGCAGGGCGGCGTCGGCGACGGCGGGCAGGTCGATGGCGTGAGCGGCCGGAATGAGGGCGGCGAGCAACAAGGTGTAGCGTTTCATGGGGATCTTCTGGGATTAGCGGTTGCGATTGTTGCGGCGTTTGCGGGCCAGGGCGAGGGCGGAGAGGCCGGCGGCGAGGAGGGCGGCGGTGGCGGGCTCAGGGACTTCGCCGTTGGGGGCCGAGACGGGGCCGTTGATTTCCACTTCCCAGTCGCCGGTGCGGGTGTCGCCGAAGATGTCGAGGAAGGGGCCGCCGGTGAAGTTGCCGTTGCCTTGCTGGGTGAAGCCGTCGGCGAGGGTGGGGCCGACGGGGAAGTTGCCTGACTGAGTGAGGGCGAGGATGTAGTTGCCGGGGGTGGTGAGGGTGATGAGGGAGTCGAGGCAGCCGCAGCCGGGCTCGTCTTCGTTGAGGTCGAGCAGGAGCTGCATGCCGTTGGCGTCGAAGAGGGAGAGGTAGGGGTCGAAGCCGCCGTTGGCGGCCGAGAGGGTGCGGATCTCGGTGGTGCCGGGGGCGTTCATGGTGAAGCCGAAGAAGGCGACGCCGTCGTCGGCGTCGAATATGCCGGAGTAGGTGAGTACGGCGGCGGGGAGGTTGGCGGCCATGAGGATGGCGAGGAAGAGGGTGCGTAGTTTCATTGTGGTTTTCTCCAAGGGATGATTTCGGGATTACTTGGCGCAGACGGCCCACCAGAGAATGGCGCGCGAACTGGAGCTTGTGTTGTCCAACATGCAGCGCCAGCCGGTGGGGTTGATGGAATCGGGGCCGGTGTAGTTGACGAGGATGTCGTCAGCCACCCCGTTGCCATCGCGGTGGCCGCAGCCGCCCGAGACCACGTAGGGGTGGGACTCAGGGCAGGGCAGGGTGAACCAGTAGTTGCTGTTCCCCTCAGCGGTGAAGTCGTAGCGCCGGTAGTAGAGAAGGCCGGCGAGGGTGGAGGGTCCGGCGGGACCGGTGGCTCCCGTGAGTCCGGTGAAGCCGCGGGGGCCCTGAATACCTTGCGGGCCCTGTGCGCCGGTGTCGCCCTTAGGTCCGGGAGGTCCGGCTGGGCCTTTGAGGACGACGGTGAGGGTGGGGGCGTGGCTGGTGGCGGTGTTTTCCTTGCTGTCGAAGAAGACGGTGGTGGGGAGGGGTGCGGTGAGGAGGATGCCGTGGGCGGTGGAGGGAAAGGTGACCCAGTCGCGGACGAGTTGGGTGACATCGAGGAGGTAGTAGGTGTTGGCGTCGGTGACTTGCAGTGGGCCGCCGGCGTCCCTGCCAACGATGGGCAGGTTGGCGGCGGTGGCGGTGGCCTCGGTCCAGGGGGATTCGACGCGGCTGAAGCCGACGTAGCCGGGCGAGGTGACGCGATTGACGTAGAGGCGCAGGGTGGCCTGGGCGATGGAGGCGTGGGTGGTGCCGGGGGGAAGGGCGCTGAGGTCGAAGCGGATGAGGGCGTGGGTCGAGTTGTCGACCTGGAGTTGGGGGAGTGCGCCGAAGTTGGAGGCCGGCTGGGCCGTGCGCAGGGTGGTGTCGGCGACGGCGGGCAGGTCGATGGCGTAGGTGGCGGGGGCGAGGCAGAGAGCGAGTGCCAGGGATCGGGTGAGTCGCATGGGTGGTTCCTCCGTTTGGGTTCCGGCCGGGGCCGGAGGGGTGTCTGTTTGTAAAGCGCCGTGGGGGGGCGCGGATGATCACGAGGGCGCGGAAAAATGGAGCCGGGCTATTTGGCGCAGGTGATGGACATGTTGACGGTACGCTCGGCGCCGGACTTGTTGGAGACCAAGCACTCGTGCACGAAACCAGTACCGGAGGCGGCGGGGCCGGAGTAGATGACAGAGAAGTTGTCGAGTCCGGCCGAGCGGTGGCCGCAGCCGCCGCTGAGGCGGTAGGGATGGGACTGGGGACAGCCAAGGCGGGCGATCTGGGTTGAGTTGTTCGCTGCGATGAAGATGATCTGGTTGGTTTGGATGAGTCCCTGAAGCGTGGAGGGGCCGGCCGGACCAGTTTCGCCCCTGAGGCCGGGCGCGCCGGTGAGACCGGGGAGGCCCTGAATCCCTTGCGGGCCTTGGGGGCCGGAGAAGATGAGGGTGAGCGTGGGGGCGTGGCTGGTGGCGGTGTTTTCCTTGCTGTCGAAGAAGAGGGAGGCGGAGCCGTCGGAGGTGAGGGCGAGGCCGCTGGCGGCGCGGGAGGGGGTGGAGAGCCAGGAGAAGACGACCGAGGTGATGTCGATGGTGTAGAACTTGCCGGCCTCGGAGACGGCGAAGGTGGAGATGACGCCGGCTGGGTTGGGCTGGGTGTTCGAGGTGACAAGGGATTCCTGCCAAGGGGCGAGGTTGGAATAGAGGATGACGGTGCCGGGGGTGACGACACGATTGGCGTAGAGGGTGAGAGAGGCGTGGATGAGTTGCGGAGCGCCGAGCGAGGGAGGTAGCGCGGAAAGGTCGAAGCCGAGAAGGGAGCGGGAGGTGGGGTCGACCTGGAGCTGGGGGAGGGCGCCGAAGTTGGAGGCGGGCTGGGTGGTGCGGACGGTGGCGTCGGCGGCGACGGGGAGGTCGATGGCGTGGGCGGAGAAGGCGCAACCGAGCGCGCAGAGCAGGGGTAAAAGCCGGGACATGACGAGTTCCTTCCTGGGTGCGGACACGGGGCCGCGCAAAGCTGTCTTCACCAGGAGAAGCGCCACTTGGGGAGCGGGATGATCATGGGGCGAAAAAAAAGCCGCCCGGTGAGGGGCGGCTTTGGGTTCGTGGCGGCGCGGGGGTTGACGCGGCGCGAGGGGTGAGGCGGCGCCCGGAGGGCGCGCGGGGCTGAGCGAGGCTCAGGCCATGTCGAACTTCTCGGGGTGGATGAGACCGTCGGAAGTGACGAGCACGGGGCGGCCGAGGATCTCTTCCAGCTCTTCGAGGTACTGGTTGCCGGTGGACTGGATGAGGTTGGCGACGTCGGGGTGGACGCGGAGGAGCACCTCCTTGCCTTCGAGCGCGGGAGCGATCTTGTAGGCTTCGGTGATGATCTCGCTCATGACGGTGGCCGAGCTCTTGATGTAGCCGGAGCCTTCGCAGGTGGAGCAGGGCTGGCAGAGGGCGCGTTCGAGCGACTGTTTGACACGGCGGCGGGTGATGGCGACGAGTCCGAAGTCGTTGAACTGGAGAATTTTGTAAGGGGCGCGGTCGGTGCGCATGGCCTCTTCGAGGGCTTGCATCACCTTCTGGCGGTTGCGGCGTTCGTCCATGTCGATGAAGTCGACGACGATGATGCCGCCCAAATCGCGGAGGCGGATTTGGCGGGCAATTTCCTTGACGGCCTCGGTGTTGGTTTTGACGATGGTGTCTTCGAGGCGGTTGGACTTGCCGACGTACTTGCCGGTGTTGACGTCGATGGCGACGAGGGCCTCGGTCTGGTTGATGACGATGTAGCCGCCGGATTTGAGCCAGACCTTGGGGCGGAGGGCCTTATCGAGCTCTTCGGTGATTTTGAAGGCGTCGAAGATGGGGATGGGGCGCGTGTAGAGTTTGACACGGCTGACCATGGCGGGCTGGAAGCGTTCGAGGAAGGCGAGGATGGATTCGAAGGTTTCTTCGTTATCGACCCAGACGGCCTTGAAGCTGTCGCTGACCTGGTCGCGGAGGGTGCGCTGGACGAGTTCGAGGTCGTGGTGGAGGAGGTTGGGGGCGGGGCGCTTTTCGGCCTTTTTGCGGATATCGAGCCAGAGGTTGTAGAGGAAGTTCATGTCGGCGGCGATTTCGGCTTCGGGTTTGCCTTCGCCGGCGGTGCGGACAATGAAGCCCCCGGTCATGCCCTGGGAGTGAGTGGAAAGGATGCGCTTGAGGCGGATGCGTTCGTCGTCGGTGCCGACCTTGCGGGAGACGCCGTTGTGGTCGAGGGTGGGCATGTAGACGACGTAGCGGCCGGGGATGGCGACGTGGGAGGTGATGCGGGCGCCCTTTTGGCCGAGGGGCTCCTTGGCGATCTGGACGATGATCTCCTGGCCTTCCTTGAGGAGGTCGGTGATGAGGGGCAGCGGCGGGCGATCGCGGTCGCGGTCGCGGCGGTCGCGGGAGCC
>JAFLBB010000236.1 GCA_017304135.1 Acidobacteriota bacterium
GACGGCGGGCGCGGGGGCGGGGGCTGGGCGGGGTTTCGCTCGTAGGCCGGTGCGGGTAGTGTGGGAGGCGACTACGATGTGGGTGGGTTGGGCGGCGAGTTCGGGGTCGTGTTGCTGGAGCTGGCGGGCGAGCTGGTGGCGGCGGAGTTCTTCGTAGTTGTAGCGGGTGTGGCGCTGGTAGGTGTGGAGTTGGCGGATGCGGCGGGGAGTGGCCGGGTTCTCCATCTCGGGGTCGGCAACGATGTTGCGGATGAGGAAGCCGGCGAGGATGGTGTTGGCGGCGATTTCGTGGACGAAGAAGTCTTCGACGATGTTGGCGGGGTGGAGCTCGGCGCGGAGCTTGGCTTCGTATTCGGCGATGGGGGCGGGGGTTTCGAAGTGGGTTGGGGGTTGCGCCGGCGGCGGGGGTTGGATTGAGTTGGACATAAGCACCTCTACAACCATTATTGGGAGCGCCGGAGCAAGATTTTCCCCGTAAGTGGTTGAGAGGATTTGCTAAAAAAGTTGTGACTGGATTTGGGGAGGGGTGAGGGCGGGGGGAGATGTGAAAAACCCCGCTGGGGTCCCTCGGGACTGGCAGCGGGGTTTTTCGCTCTTCCGTTATCAGAGAGCCAGGAGAAACGCTGGTGCGTTAATCCGAATGGCTCTCGCCACACAGTGGAGGTCGCCGGTCCACAGGAACAGCGGCCACGGCACTGGACGTGACCTGAGAGTTACGAGCTACCGATTCAGCAGCCGGTCACCTCCGGTGTGCGGTTCGAGCCATTACAGTAACTACTATCCATGTTTGCTGGACCACCTCCTTTCTCAGTGATGTTTTCAATATGGGGCAAGGTTGGCGGACGTGTCAACAGGAAATTGGGAGGGGTATACAAAATCTTGTAGGGGTTACAGGGGCGCTACAAGTGGGGGTGGTGAGGGTGCCGGAATCAGGCGTTGCAGTGGCCATCGACGATGAAGCGAAGATTGTCGACGGCGGTGAGCATCTGGGCGGACTGGGCATGGATCTGTTCGGCGGCGGCGGCGGTTTCCTCAGCCGAGGAGGCGTTGGTTTGGGAGATGGCATCGAGGCGCTGCATGGCGGTGGAGACCTGGGCGGTGCCGGTGGATTGCTGATCGCTGGCGGCTTCAATCTGGGCGAGGGAGGACTGGGTGGATTCGGCTGAGCCGGTGACGTTGCGGAGGGTGGCCTGGAGGGTAGCCAGTTGGGAGTGGCTGGACTCGACGGCGGCGTTGGACTGGCCGATGAGTTCGCCGGAGTCGCGAGCGGCCTGGGCGGAGCGCTGGGCGAGGTTGCGGACCTCGTCGGCGACGACGGCGAAGCCCATGCCGGCCTCGCCGGCGCGGGCGGCCTCGACGGCGGCGTTGAGGGCGAGGATGTTGGTTTGGAAGGCGATGCCTTCGATGACCTGGATGATCTGGTTGACCTTATTGCTGGATTCGCGGAGGCGGGCCATGGTAGCGGTCATGGATTCGAGGACGGAGTTGGACTGGTGAATGGCGGCGACGACCTGGACCATGGAGGCATGGCAGGAGTTGGCGTGTTCGCCGTTGGCGGCCGAGAGGCTGGCGATTTCGGCGGAGCTGGCGGAGGCTTGTTCCTGGGAGGCGGCCTGCTCGATGGTGGACTGGGCGAGGGTCTGGCTGGCGGAGGTGATCTGGTGGGAGGCCGAGGTGAGCTGTTGGGACTGGGCCTGGAGCTGTTCGGAGACCTCGTGGATGGGGTTGACGATGGAGCGCATGAGCATGGCTCCGAAGAGGATGGCGAGGAGGATGCCGGCGCCGAGGATGGAGGACAGGAGCCAGACGAGGCGGCTATAGCGGACTTCGGCGGCGGCGTATTCGGCGGCGGCGACGCGGAGCTGGAGGTCGACGAGTTCGGTGAGTTTGGAGGTGAGGGGGTCGATGACGGAGTAGAGGGGGCCGTCGAAGGCGGGGAGTGTGCCTTTGCGGTCGGCTGAGCCGGAGGCGAGGTCGGCGCGGAGGCGGTCGAGGGTGGGCTGGGCGGCGGTCATGAGCGCTTCGACTTCGCGAGCGAGGGTTTGTTCCTCGGGGGTGAGGAAGGTGGCGCGGTAGGCCTTCCAATTTTTCTGGATGCGGGTGGAGGCGGAGTCGAAGCTGGCGAGGGCGGCGTGGGCGGACATGACGCCGGCGTTGGCCTTGTTGACGGCGTCGATGACGAAGATGGCGTAGTCGTCGGAGACGGACTTGATTTGTTGAAGGGGGACGACGCGGTCGTTGTAGACAGTGGCGAGGCTGGAGTTGGTTTTGGAGAGGCTGAGGAGGCCGGCGGCGGCGGCGGCTACGGAGAGCAGGCCGAGGGCGGCGATGAGGAGGGTCAGTTTGGCTTTCAGGCTAAGGCAGCGGCGGGATGGGTTGGTCATGGCGTTCGACAATGTCCTCTAGCTGACATTTCGGACAGAGAGGCAGGAAATGGAGTGAATTGAGGCGGGTGCGCTGTTTTTTCCGATGTGGCTACAGGGGGAGGGGTAGTACGAAAATCTGATGAAAAGGTGAATGGGGGATTCAGGAAAGCTTCAGGCGCGGATGGGGCGGAGTTGCCGTAAACTTCTGTCTGACTAGGGCACGGCACGTTGTCCGCCGGAAGGCGGGCGATGGGGCCGGGGCAGTTGAGAGGGCAGCCGGAGGAGATCTGGGATGACGTAAGAGACGGGCGAGGCATGTGTGCGGGCGGGCAGCGCGGGGCGGGACCGGGGCGAGAATTCAACCAACAGAGAGAACGACAGGAGGACGCAATGAAGCGTTTGTTCAGGATGAGTGTGTGCATGGGAATGCTGGCTGCCTTGGGGCAGGCTGCACCGATCAGTTGCGGTTCGCTGGCGAGCCCGACGGCGTGTTCGGTGCAGGTGGGCGGGCAGGTGGAGTATGTGTTCAGCAACTTTGCGCTGGTGAACGGCGTTGGGTTGACGGCGGCGGAGGTGGGGATCGAAGTGGACACGGGGGGTGGGTTGAGCGGGCTGCTGACGTTCCGGAAGCTGGCGCCGCAGACGGGGATTGTGTTTTTCGCCAATGCGGGGGAGACGAAGGGCCTGCTGTTCACCTACGACGTGGTGGTGAATGCGCTGCAGCCGGGAACGGCGGCGTTCACCACTCCGGCGATTGTGAGCTATGGACTTAACAGCGCCTCGGGCAACGGGTTTTCGGGCCTTCAGATGACGCTGCTGAACTCACCGAACGGCGTATCGTGCAACGCGATTCTGAATCTCAACGGGGCTACGCAGGGGAACTGCAATACGCTCCCGCCGAACACGACCGATTCCTTGACGGTGAGCGACAGTCTTACGCTGACAGGGGCGAGCGGGAACGTGTCGGCGGGGACGTTCAGCAACCTGTTGGACGCGACGTTCACGCCGGCGGGCAATGGCGGCGGCGGCAACGGAGGCGGGGACACGGGGGCGGTGCCGGAGCCGTCGACGTGGGCGCTGATGGGAGCGGGGTTGGGATTGCTGGGCTGGCGCGGGTCGCGGCGGCGGAGGGGGTAAGCGAACGAGTTTGGAGGAGAGCAGGCCGGGGACCGGGCGGAGGAGCCTGGTCCCCGGTTTTGTGTTTAGGGCATGCGGAAGCCGGTGGTGCGTTGGGCGGCGATGCGGGCCTGGGAGAAGACCTGATCGGCGTTGTAGGTCTCGCGGCGATTGAGGTCGGGGAGGCCGGAGGAGAGGGGGATGAAGAGGTCGGGGGCGCTGTTGTTGGATTTGAGCCAGGCGAGTTCGAGGTAGGCGGCTTTCATACGGAGGAGGCGGAGTTCGAAGTCCGTGCCAGGGGGACAGGTGCGGTGGAGGACCTCCTGGACGAGGTTGATGAGGCCGGGGACGTTGGGGCTGACCGAGGCGCTGGCGATGGCGAAGCGTTGGAGCGAGGGGAGGCGGGCGAGGTCGGCGGCGATGCCCTGGGAGGGGGAGGCGGCGAGGAGGCGCCAGGCGACGGGTTCGGCGGCGGCGGTGCGCTCGCCGGCGCGGAGGCGATCAGGGAGGATGCGGTAGAGGGGGATGCCGAGGATGGTGTCAGTGTGGGTGAGGATGAACTGGCGGAGGTCATCGGCGTGGGGGAGGAAGTCGGCGAGATCGTGGAGGAACCCGGTGAGGACTTCGTTGGGGAGGGGGGGGAGAGTGATGGGCATGGGGGTTCCTTTCTTCAGGCTTGCACGAGGAAGGTGCCTGTCCACTGGTAGCCGTTGCCCTGGTAATCCCAGAGGAAGGTTTCATAGCGGACCTGGACGGCGCCGAGGAAGCGGTCGCCGGGGTCGTCGACGAGGAGGTATTCGACTCCGGAGGCGGCGCGGAAGCAGTTGCTGATGACGACGTAGTGGCCGGAGGCGGCGGATTCGAGGAGGGCGCAGACGGGGTCGCTGCGTTTGATGAAGAACCGGACGTCGTTCCAGGAGAGAGGGAAGGGGTGGACGACGTTGAGGTGGCCGAGGGTGGTGAGGGCGAGGTCGAGGTAGTAGGGGATGTTGCAGGGGCCAGGATCCTGGCAGCAATCATGGCCGGAGTCCTTGAAGTCAGGGTGGTAGGTGTCGAGGGTATTGGAGGCGACCTGGCATTGCGAGACGGCGCTGCCGGGCTGGAAGTAGGCGCGGACGCTGGCGGCGACGGCGGCCCAGCACCAGTATGTTTGGAGTTGAGATTCGAGGGGGTAGGACATGGGACACCTGGAGGGGGTTAGGAGTTCTCCGCGGGGATGGTGGCGTCATGGTGGTGGCAGCGGCAGCACTCGATGTTGACGGGGCCGAAGACGAGGGTGAGGCCGGAGGCGAGGTTGCCGCCGGGGCCGAGGTCTTCGAGGTCGCCGCCGGTGCCGAGTTCCTCGATGTTGCCGCCGCGAACGATCAAGACGCGGCTAATGGAGCGGGGCGAGGATGAGGTGGAGCCGCGGGACTGCTGTTGCGTCAGTTTCCGGGACTGTTCGGCGATTTCCTCGTTGGTCATGTCGCGGCCTTCCTTGGAGAACCGGTCGGGGGGTTTCTCGGGCTGCTTGGAGGCGGTGGCCGTGGCGGGGTAATCGACGGTGCGGATGATGGTGACCTTTTGGCCGTTGACTTCGATTTTCTGTTCGATGAGCATGAGCGTTCCCTCAGGTTAGTGGTTAGTTTCCGGTGGAGCCGGGGGTTATGGATGAGAAGCGAGAATCGCGGTGGAGGTCCGCCAGATCGGGGTAGCGGGCGAGGTCGGCGCGGAGGTCAGCGGGGGCCGAGGCGAGGAGGGCGAGGGCGGCGGGGCGCTGGCCGAGGGCCTCGTGGGTGAGGATGGACATGCGGAGGGTGTCGTTGTCGTGGGGGGCGAGTTGGAGGGCCTGGGCGAGTTCGGCGGCGGCGCGGGGGGCGTGGCCGAGCCAGGCGAGGGAGTAGGCGAGGCAGGCGCGGCGGTAGGCGTCGCGGGGGTTGCGGGCGAGGTCGGCTTCGGCGAGGGAGGCGGCGGTGGAGTAGGAGCGGCGGGAGTCGGTAAGCAGGCCGAGGCGGCGGTAGGTGGTGCCGAGGTTCATGGCGAGGAGGAAGCGGTTGGGCCAGTAGCGTTGAGCGCGGAGGAAGTACGTGAGGGCCTCCTGGTCGCGGCCCTGGTAGGTGAGGGTGAAGGCGAGGTTGTTGAGGGCGGCGGGGGTTTCGCCGAGGTCGATGGCGAGGCGGAGTTCGCGTTCGGCCTGCTGGTAGCGGCCGGTGAGGTGGAGGGTGGAGCCGTAGACGTAGTGGGTGGCGGGCTCGAGGGGGGCGAGCGAGACGGTTTTGGCGAAGTGGAGGAGGGCCTGGGGGTAATGGGCGCGGCGTTTGTGGAAGTCGCCGAGGGCCTGGTGGTTGCGGTGGTTGGTGGGGTCGAGTTCAGCGGCGCGGTGGAAGGCGGCGAGGGCGCGGGTGTCGTCGCCGGCGGACTGGCAGGCGATGCCGAGGCGGCGGTAGGCGTCGGCGTGGCTGGGGTTGATTTC
>JAFLBB010000237.1 GCA_017304135.1 Acidobacteriota bacterium
AGCATCCCCCCGCTGAACGGCGCCGCGAACTCGATATTGTTGCTCGCCAGCAAATCGACAAACTCCGCCGCCCCCGCCGCCCGCGCCCCGGGAATGATCATCTCGCTCAACACCGCCAGCGTCTCGAATTCATGCGCCGTGAAATACTTCGGCTTGTACGGCCCCGCCGCCGTCTTCTTTGCCTCGGCCACATGCTGGTGCACCTGCCCCGCCGCCTCTTCGGTCAACGGTCCGGCCAGCGCCACCAGCGCCAGGTTCCGCAGTAACGTCCGCCGGCTCGTCTCCACCGCATCGGCCGCCGCGATTTCTTCCGTTCGAATCAGCTCAGACATTGCCCTTCCTCATCTCCTCGGCCAGGTATTCCGAGGTCCGCCACGCCATCGCATTGATCGTCAGCGTCGGGTTCTTATCCGGATTGCTCACAAACGGCGCCGCATCGGCCACAAACAAATTCTTCACTTCATGTGACTGGCAGTATTTGTTCAGCGCCGATGTCTTCGCGTCGTTCCCCATCCGCACCGTCCCCAACTCGTGAATGATGCTGCCGCCCACCGAAATGCCGTCCGCCTCGCGCTCCGGATTGCGCAGCCCCAACACCGTCCCGCCCATCTTCTCGATCAGCGATGTGAACGTCTGGTGCATGTGCTTCACCATCTTCAACTCATGCTCGCTCCAGCGGAAATGGAACCGCAGCACCGGAATCCCCCAACGGTCCACCACCGCCGGATCGAGATCGCAATAGGTGTGCTCGTTCGGAATCATCTCACCGCGCCCGCTGAAGCCCACCGTCACGCCATAATCGCCAATGATCTTCCTCTTCAACTCCTCCCCATAGCCCTCATGCCGCCGGCACGACCCATGCGTCGAACCCACCGTCGGCATCCCATACCCGCCGCCGATCTCCACGTGATACCCGCGCGGAAACTCCTTGCCCTTCTTCTCCAACTCCCACCACGGCATGTACAGATGGCCGCCCCCATAGCCGTCCGCGTTGTACCGCGGCATCCCTTCCAGCGCCGGAATCCTCCCCGTCAGCCCATAGCCCACCGTATCGGTGAGATACCGCCCCACCACGCCGCTCGAGTTCGACAACCCGTTCGGATGCCGCGGGCTCTTCGAGTTCAACAGCAGGCGCGCGCTCTCACACGCGCTCGCCGCCACCACCACCGCCCGGCAGCGAATCCGCTTCTCCGTCCGCGTCGCTTTGTCCACATAACTCACCGCGACCACTTTCCCCGTCGCGTCTGTAATCAACTCCCGCGCCATCGCGTTCGAGAGGATTTTCACATTCCCCGTCTTCATCGCCGGGAAGATCTGCACCTGGCTCGACGAGTAGTTCGACGCCGTCACGCACCCCCGCCCGCACTGCCCGCACCAGTGGCAGGCCGGCCTTCCGTTGTGGTTCTTCGTGATGATGCTCATCCGCGACGGAATGCAGGGAATCCCCAGCGACTTGCTCGCCCGCTGCACCAGCACCTCGTGCGCCCGCGGCGGCGGCGGCTCCTGAAACTGTCCGTCCGGCGCGCTGCGAATTCCCTCCCTCGACCCGCACACGCCAATGAACCGCTCCGCCTTGTCGTAGTAAGGCGCGATCTCGTCGTAGGTCACCGGCCAGTCGTCGCCCAGCCCGTCAAACGAATACGGCTTGAAATCGTAATCGGCAAACCGCAGCGTGATCCGCCCGTAGTGGTTCGTCCGCCCGCCCATGATGCGCGACCGGAACCAGCGGAACTTGCTCCCCGCCCCCGTCGTATACGGCTCGCCTTCAATGTCCCAATAGCCATTCGGCGCCAGAAAGAACCCGAACGGATACTTCCCCGCATACGCCTCCCCAGCAGGACCCGCCGCCCGATGCTCGTAGTCATACGGCATCTTGTGCTCTTTGTAGTCCCGCGCCGGGTTCAACATCGGGCCCGCCTCGATGAGCGTCACCTTCACGCCCATGTTGGCCAGAACATGCGTCACCGTGCCCCCACCGGCCCCAGAGCCGATGACGACCACATCATGCACCTCAGCGGTGCGCATCACTTGTGGCATTTAGAAATCCTACAGCAACCCCGCCCCCGGCGTGACGCCATCGCTCCTGCCCCCGTTTACCTCCGCCGCGCCAACTCGCCTCACGCCGCTCCCGCCACCGCAAATCCACCCCAACAAACGCCGCCCCATTGCACACCCGCACCATCCCACACCACCCGACAAACAACGCCCCAACCCACACACACACCCGCCCCACCACACGAAATCCCGTAACAGAGCCCCGAACGTCAGTGAGGGATCACTGCCCCTTCCCCGGGTGCGTCCCCCACGAAGGCAGCGTCGGCGTCGACAACTTGAACCCCGGAATGAGAACCACCTGGAAGTTCACGCCCACGTTCTCGGCCTGCGGCTCGATCTGCCGTGGCTGCGGATGACGCAGCTTCGTCGGCTCACCCGCCGTACACGCCTTCGCCAGTGAAGCCAGTGAAAATGTCGTCTGCATAGCCATCTCCTCTTTGTGCCTCGGCCTTTCTCTAATTCCGCGCCACCGTCACCGGCGCCGTCAGCTTGAACGTCAACGGCGACTCCGACGCAATCACCGCCGCCTCGCCCTTGGTCGCCAGCACAACACCCGTGCCCGCGCCCGCGCCCGCTCCCGCCCCAATCGCCGCGCCTTTGCCGCCTCCGGCAATCGCCCCGATCGCCGCGCCAATCCCGCTCGCCACGCCGACCTTCACCGCGTCCTGCTTCTTGGTCGCCTTGGCCACATGCGTCACCGTGCTCGTCGTCACATCCATCCGCTTGCCATTCACTTCCAACTCCGTCAGCCGCACCGTAATCGACGCCACGCCCTTCACGCGCCCGCCGTCATCGGCATTGCTCACCACACCATACGCCCGCGCGCCCTTCGGGGCCACCACGTAGTTGCCCACAATCAGCGGCTCGCGCAGCGTCGCCTCAAACCTCGTCCCGTTCTCGGCCGACTTCGTCGACAACGTCTCCACCGTCCGCACCGCAATCTCCGTGCCCTCGGCCACCGTCACCGGAGGCGGCGGCGCCACCGTCTTCGGCGCGCTCTGCGTCATTCCACTGCCACCGCCCGCCGGCGCGCTCGGCTGCATCCCGCTGGACTGCATCCCGCCCGGCGCCGTGCCCCCCGGCTGTCCACCACCCGGCTGTCCACCCCCCGGCTGTCCACCCCCCGGCTGCTCGCCTCCTGCCGGCGCCGTGCCGCCTTGCTCACCGCTCGCCCCACTCCCCGCCGGAACTCCCTCCACCTGCACCTGTTCCGTTGTCTGCTCGGCGGACTTCGTACATCCCGCCGCTGCCATCATCAACAACGCTGCCATGCAACACATCAGTGGGCGTATCTGGGGTGTGCCTCTCATGATGTTTTCCTCCTCTGTCGTAAAAGCAGACAGAATGCCATTTCTGTCTTTTTCTATCCTCATGAAAACAAAACGAAAACGCAAGCCCCGCACTCAGTATCTTTTGCCGATCGGTAACT
Source organism: Acidobacteriota bacterium (assembly GCA_017304135.1). Lineage (GTDB taxonomy): Bacteria > Acidobacteriota > Terriglobia > Bryobacterales > Bryobacteraceae > JAFLBB01. The sequence continues at coordinate 3,485 of JAFLBB010000237.1, forward strand.
CTTACACACCCCTTCTCTACCACCGGTACCGGCGCGTACCAGGTAATGGAACAAACACCGCAGACCCCGCCTACACCCCCCGCCTTACACAACCAGCATGCAATCGCCGTACGAGTAAAACCGGTACCCCGCCCTCACCGCATGCTCATACGCCCCCAACGTCAACTCCCGCCCCGCAAACGCGCACACCAACACCAGCAGGCTCGACTGCGGCAAATGGAAGTTCGTCAGCATCGCCCCCGCCCGCCGGAACTCGAACCCCGGCGAGATAAACAGCGACGTCTCCTCCGCCATCCCCCGCGCCTGGCTCTCCACCGTCCGCATCGCCGTCGTCCCCACCGCCACCACCCGCCGCGCCGCCTCCATCTCCGCCACCGCCCCGGCGCTCACATGAAACCGCTCCGCATGCAACTTCACCTTCTCAATCTCCGCCGCATGCAGCGGCTGAAACGTCCCCAGCCCCACATGCAGCGTCACCCGCGCCACCCGCGCCCCCGCTGCCCGGCACCGCTCCAACACCTCCGGCGTGAAGTGCAACCCCGCCGTCGGCGCCGCCACCGAACCCCGCTCGCCCGCATACACCGTCTGGTAGCGCTCCCGATCCGCCGCCGAATCCGGCCGGTGAATGTACGGCGGCAACGGCACATGCCCCAACGCCTCCAGCCGCTCCCAGAAATCCCCCTCGGCCTCAAATCGGAGCATCCGCTCCCCATGCTCATTCCGCCCCAGAATGGTCGCCCGCAGCCCCTCGCCAAACTCCACCCCATCGCCCGTCCGCAACTTCCGCCCCGGCCGCATCAGCGCCAGCCACGTCAGCCCGTCCTCGCTCTCCGGCCGCACCAGCAGCGCCTCCACCTGCCCCGTGAACCCCGCCCTGTGCCCATACAACCGCGCCGGAATCACCCGCGAATCGTTCACCACCAGGCAATCGCCCTCGCCCAGATACTCCGGCAAATCGCGGAACATCCGGTCCTCCCACCGCCCCTCGGCCCGATGCACCACCAGCATCCGCGACCCCGCCCGGTCCTCCAGCGGCGCCTGCGCAATACTATCAACCGGCAAATGGAAATCGAAATCGGATAGAAGCATGAAGACGACGCATGCACGAGCCGCAAAGCGTCTCCCCGCTACAATAACAATTTGCTCCTCCTCGGCATCGAAAGCTCCTGCGACGAAACCGCCGCCGCCGTCCTCGCCGAAGGCCCGCGCGTGGTCTCCTCCGTCGTCGCCTCCCAACTCGACACCCACGCCAAATACGGCGGCGTCGTCCCTGAACTCGCCTCCCGCGAACACCTCCGCGCCATCGTCCCCGTCGTCGCCGAAGCCATGGAGAAGGCCTCCGCGCGCTACCCCGATCTCGCCGCCATCGCCGTCACCGAAGGCCCCGGACTCGTCGGCTCCCTCCTCGTCGGGCTCACCTTCGCCAAGTCCCTTGCCATGGCCCACCGCCTCCCCCTCATCGCCGTCAATCATCTGGAAGGCCACATCCACGCCGTTGTCATGGAAGCCCGCGCCGACGGTTTTGAAATCGAACTGCCCGCCGTCGCCCTCGTCGCCTCAGGCGGCCACACCCATCTCTTCACCGTCGAACCCGAATACCGCTACACCCTCCTCGGCCGCACCCGCGACGATGCCGCCGGCGAGGCCTACGACAAGGTCGCCAAACTCCTCGGCTTCGGCTACCCCGGCGGCCCCGTGATTGACCAGCTTGCCCCCCACGGCAACCCCACCGCCTTCCCCTTCACCTTCGCCAAGATGAAGGGCAATACCCTCGATTTCAGCTTCTCCGGTATGAAAACCGCCGTCCTCCGCTGGTTCGAGGCCCGCGACCTCTCCGCCGGCCTCTCCGCCCGCCGGGCTCTCCTCAAACACACCCCGCGCCCCAGCGTCGACGAATGGCTCGCCGTCACCCCCCGCGAAACCCTCGACCTCCTCGCCAGCTTCCAACACGCCGTCGTCCGCGAACTCCTCCGCCGCGCCCACCAGGCCGTCGAATCCACGGCCGCCCGCGCCCTCATCGTCTCCGGCGGCGTCGCCTCCAACCGCGGCCTCCGCGCCGCCGCCACCGAACGCGCCCTCGGCTGCCCCGTCTTCTTTCCCACCCCCGCCCTCTCCACCGACAACGCCGCCATGATCGCCGCCGCCGCTTTCCCCAAGTTCCATCGCCGCGACTTCGCCGATTTCTCGCTCAAGGCCCAGGCCGGTCTCACCCTCGCCTGACTGCGTTACCATGTACCTCTATGCTGCTTCGTTCCATCGCCGTGACCCTCTTTGCGGCCTCCTCCGCCTCCGCCGCCGTCACCGGCATTCACCTCGTGGATCGCAGCGATGTGCCTGGCTACAACTATGAGCGCGTCGTCGCCAAGGCCTACTTCGCCCTCGACCCCAAAAACCCGTCCAACCGTATCATCCG
>JAFLBB010000238.1 GCA_017304135.1 Acidobacteriota bacterium
CGTGCTGCGGTTCTGGCGAGGTTTTCAGGCTCCGTCGGCACGCTTTCCCGACTCACGACTGCTGTCAGGGCCTATCAGAGCCTGGAACACTTGCGGAAGTGGCGTTGGATCTCCTATCCTTGCCCGGATCGTGGTTCAATTCCGTGTGTCGACCTGCCCGATCCTCGAATGAGCGCCCCCGCCTTCGCTCCGCGGTGCATCTGCATCGACATCGAGACCGCTGCGGACAATGCGCTGGAAGTTCACAAGTTCGCCGTCTGGCGCCCCGACACGCTGGGTAGCATCGTCCTGTCGGGCGCCCAGATCGGCGCCTCGGTCGATCGCATCGACGCGCTCTCCGAGGGCGCCGCCTTCGTCTTGGGCCACAACGTGGTGCGGCACGACCTGCCGGTCCTCGCCAAGCTATTCCCTTCGCTGAAACTCACCCGGCTCGACGCCGTCGATACACTGGAACTCTCGCCGATCGCGTTTCCGGCCAACCCGTATCACAGCCTCGTCAAGGATTACAAACTCGTCCGCGATTCGCGCAACGATCCCCTCAAGGACGCGCAACTCGCCCTGCGCCTTTGGCGCGACCAGTACGCCGCCTTCGAGGAATTGAAAGCCACCTCGCCGGATGAGGTGGCCTGCCAGCACTTCTTGCTGACACGGGGCGTCATGGGCGGAGTTGGAAGCTTCTTCGCCCGGATTCGCGGCGCCTTGCCGCCGACCGCCAGCCAGGTGCGGCAGTCGATCCCGACGCTCGTCAACACCAAGGCCTGCCCCAACCAACTGCATGGGCTGCTCGACGACGTACTGGCGGACGCCGAGTCCGGACGCGCGTTTTCCTACGTGCTGGCCTGGCTGCGCGTAAGCGGCGGCAATTCCGTGCTGCCGCCATGGGTACGCCTGCAATATCCGGAAACGAGCCACCAGATTCGCCGACTGCGCGAGACACCCTGCGGCGATGCCGCGTGCCCGTACTGCTCGGTACATCTCGATCCGCGCCGCGAACTCGAACGCTATTTCGGCTACCCGGCCTTCCGCCGCGAACCCAAGAACGCCGAGGGCGGGCCGCTGCAAGAAGACATCGTCCGCGCCGGCTATGCGAGCGAAAGCATCCTCGCGATCCTGCCCACCGGGGGTGGCAAGTCGATCTGCTACCAGCTTCCGGCCCTCTCGCGGCATTGGCGCAACGGCAGCCTCACGGTCATCGTCTCGCCCTTGCAGTCGCTCATGAAGGATCAGGTAGACAACCTGATCAAAGCGGGCATCTACAGCGCGGCGGCGTTGAACGGCCTCTTGACCATGCCCGAGCGCCGCGACGTGCTGGACAAGATCCGCCTGGGCGACATCGGCATCCTGCTCGTGTCTCCGGAGCAATTCCGCAACAAGGCGCTGACCGAGGCGATCCGCTTTCGCCAGATCGGCGCCTGGGTGTTCGACGAGGCGCATTGCCTTTCGAAGTGGGGCAACGATTTCCGGCCGGACTATCTCTACGTTTCTCGCTTCATCCGCGAGCGCTACGCGAAAAGCGGCGAGACTCCGGCGCCGGTGAGCTGCTTCACGGCCACCGCCAAGCAGGATGTCGTCGAAGACATCCGCACTCACTTCAAGGAATCGCTGGGCATCGAGTTGCGCGTGCTCGACGGTGGCCACGAGCGGGAGAATCTGCACTATGAGGTGATGTCGGTAACCAAGGCGGAAAAACACTTCGCCATCCAGCGGCTGCTGGAGTCTGAATTCGGGCCGCCCGCCACACCCCGCGTCGCGGGCGGTGCGGTGATCTTCGCGGCGCGGCGCAAGAGCGCGGAGGAGATTTCCGGCTTCCTGCGCGACATAGGTTGGTTGTGCTCGCACTTCCACGCGGGCCTGGAACCCGGGCGCAAGAAGGACATCCAGCAGGCCTTCATCACCGGAGAACTCAAGATCATCGTCGCGACCAACGCCTTCGGCATGGGGGTGGACAAGCCAGACGTGCGCATGGTGATCCACGCCGAGATCCCCGGCTCGCTCGAAAACTACCTGCAGGAGGCCGGCCGCGCCGGGCGCGACCTTCAGGACTCACGCTGTGTACTGCTCTATGACGAGAACGACGTCGAAGCGCAGTTCGGTCTCTCGGCCCGTTCGCGCCTCTCCCGGCAGGACATCGCCGGCATCCTGCGCACCCTGCGCCGCCATGCCAGCAAGACCAAGAGCACCGAGATCGTCGTCACCTCCGGGGAGATCCTGGCCGACGATGAACTCGACATCAGCATCGAGGCCGAGAACCCAGATGCCGACACCAAAGTGCGGACCGCCGTCTCCTGGCTGGAACGTTCCCGATTTCTGGAGCGCAACGAGAACCACACCCGGGTGTTTCCTGGCAGCCTGAAGGTTGGCTCGGTGGAAGCGGCGGCGGCCATTCTGCGCAAGGCCGACCTATCGGACGGGATGCAGCAGAAGTACCTGAGCCTGGTGTCCTGCCTGATGAACACGCGCGACGACGAAGGCGTCAGCACGGACGAATTGATGACCGCCGTCGGTGTATCCAGCGACGAAGTCATTCGCATGCTGCATCAACTGGAACGGCTCGACGTCCTCACCAACGACATCTCGCTCACCGTGCTGTTGCGCAGCGGGGTCAGGAGCTCTTCCGCCGACCGGCTGAGGACGCTCGCGGCCTTGGAAAGCGCGCTGCTCGATCTGCTGCCGGAACTGGCCCCGGACGCCTACGGCCAGGACTGGCAGGACGTCAACCTGCGCAGCCTGTGCCAGGAACTCAAAGTCCGTACCGGCACGGAATTCGTCCCGGACGACCTGATGAAGCTGCTGCACTCCCTCGGGCGCCCGTTCGGTGACGATGCCAAGCACCGCCGCGCCCTGTTCGACGTGCGTCTGGTGCAGCGCCAGATCCTCAAGGTGCGCCTGCTGCGCGGCTGGGGCAACATTGGCGACATCGCCGCCAAGCGCCGCGCCGTCGCGGACGTGCTGCTGCATACCCTGCTGGCCAAGCTCACCGATCGCGCGCGCGGCGTGGACCTGCGGGTGGAATGCAAGCTCGGCGAACTCGCCCGTGCCTTGAATGCGGATATCGACGTTGCGCCGACACTCAAGGACGAACTGACGGCCATCGACGCGGGCCTGCTCTACCTGCACGACAACGGCGTGCTGATTCTCGACCGCGGCAAAACCGTTTTCCGTGCGGCCATGACCATCCATCTCCATCCGGAGGAGAAACGCGGCTTCAGCAGCGCCGATTTCGAGCCGCTGAAGGAGCACTACAACGAGAAGAACTTCCAGATCCACGTCATCCACGAGTACGCCAAGCTGGGCTTGAGCAAGCTCTCGGATGCGCTGCGCTTCGTTCTCGCCTACTTCACCCTGCCGAAGCTGGAGTTCATCCGCCGCTACTTTGCGGGCCGGCGCGAAATGCTCGATCGCGCCACCACCGAGGAGTCGTACCGGCGCATCGTCGAGGGCCTGCGCCATCCGCTGCAGCAGCGGCTGGTCGCCGAGCGGCCGGACGTGAACCGGCTGGTTTTAGCCGGCCCCGGTTCCGGCAAGACCCGCCTGATCGTCCACCGCGTGGCCTACCTGTGCCGGGTGCTGCGCGAGCCGTCTTCGAGCATCATTGTTTTGACATTCAACCGAGGCGCTGCATGGGAAATCCGCCAGCGCCTGCGCAACCTGCTCGAAGCCGAGGCGGGAGCCGTCACCGTCCTCACCTATCACTCACTCGCCTTGCGGCTCACAGGCACCAGCCTGGCTACCCTGGCCGGGCAGCCGAACGAGCCGCTCAACCCCGGGGCGCTCGACGGCATCATCGACCAGGCCATCGCGCTTCTCCAAGGCAAGGCGGATGTGAGCGGCAGTGACGTAGACGGCGACGAACTGCGCGAGCGCCTGCTCGCGGGCTACCGGCACATTCTGGTCGACGAATATCAGGACATCGACCAGCGCCAGTACGACCTCATCAGTGCGCTGGCCGGCCGGCAGATGCAGGACCGCGACGCCAAGCTCACCCTGCTTGCGGTGGGCGACGACGACCAGAACATCTATACCTTCCGGGGCACCAGCAACACCTTCATCCAGCGATTTCAGGAGGACTACCAGGCGCGCGTGGAATACCTGGTCGACAACTACCGCTCGACGGCCAACATCATCCACACCGCCAACGCCGTGATCGAACCGCATCTGGGCCGATTGAAGCGCGAACACCCGATCCGCATCAACCACGCACGGCAGCACGATGCGCCTGGCGGCCGCTGGCAAAAGATTGACGGCCTGGGCCAGGGGCGCGTGCAGATCATCTCGGTGCCGGACGACGCCATCGGCCAGGCAATGGCCGCCATGGCGGAGGTGAAGCGCCTCAAGGCTCTTGACCCCACGGCCGATTGCTCCGACTTCGCCGTTTTGGCCCGCAATCGCGCGACCCTGGACCCGGTCCGCGCATGGTGTCAGCACGAAGACGTCCGCTACCAGCTCTCCGAACGCGACAACGCCGGACCGAAGTTCCACCAGACGCGCGAAGCCTGCGGGCTGCTGGACATGTTGCGCCACAAGCCCGCCCGCCGCCTGCGCCCCGGACTGCTTGCCCGATGGTTCAACTGCCGCTTCGGCGGCAGCCAACAGGAAAACCCCTGGCTCGCGCTACTGCATCAATTCATCGCCGAGATGGATTGCGTGTGGGGCACGATCCCAATGCCGAGCCGAACGGTGATCGAGGAACTCCACGAATTCGGCGCCGACGCCGCCCGCAGCGACCGCGACCGGCTGACGCTCTCCACCGTGCACGCCGCCAAGGGGCGCGAGTTCCGACATGTAGTGATTCTCGACGGCCGCGACTGGCGTGATCCTTCCGAGGCCGAGCGCCGCCTCTACTACGTAGGTATGACCCGCGCCCAAGAAAACCTCGTCCTGTGCCAGTCTTCGCGCCAACCCAACCCGTTCTCCCCGCCTCTGGTGAGCGAAGCCGTCGTCCGCACGGAGTCCCCCCACTTCACCGACCGCCCCAAGCACTTGGGCTGGAAATACAAAAGCCTGGGCCTGGCTGATGTGGACTTGGGTTACGGCGCGCGACAGCCCGAGGGCACCGCCTTCCACCGCGCCGTGGAACAGCTCGACTACGGCGAAGCGCTCGACCTTGTGGCCGATGGCCCGCGAAGCGAACTGCGCAGCCGGCGCGATGGCACCGTGGTTGGCCGGCTCTCTAAAGGCGCCGTCCTCCCACAAGGAAAGGTCGTGGCTGTATCTGTCGAAGCTCTGATGCGCCGTCTACACAGTCAATCCGATCCCAAATATGCGCATCTCGACAAGATGCCGCGATGGTGGGTGGTGCTGGCGACGGTAGTGGTTGATCCGGAGGAGATTGCGATGAATCCAGACTGACCTGTTGCCCAGGCGGCGAGCCGAGTGCCAATTCGGAAGTGACCGGCACTCTTGGCGCAAGAATCTACCAAACCATCCATGCTCACGATCCCTCCCGCAAGAGCCGCATTTCCACAATAATCCCGGCATGGAACTCAGCACCCTCGAAAGCCATCTCTGGGAGTCGGCCAACCTTTCGATCCCGCTTTACGTGAAGCGCATCACCGTAAATGCCGCCAACGACAAAACCACAGGTTCCATGTCGTTGCGAGCAGCTTGGGACCGGTGGGAAGCCTACGGGCGTGCGCTCTCTCAGCAGACGGACGTGCTGGTGGAAACATTGGACAGCCTGCATGCAAGCGAAGCGCCCGATGCGTAGCGCCGCCTAGTTGCTGGAAGGTAAGCGTTCAGCGCCCCCACCTCTGGAGGAGCAGGATCACGCTGGATTGTTTAGCGGCTTGAGAGGCAACAACTCGTCGATGCGGCTGTTCGGCCAGGAGGGGAGTTTTTCCAGGGTGTTGGTCAG
>JAFLBB010000239.1 GCA_017304135.1 Acidobacteriota bacterium
CCGCGCCGGAATCAGCAAATCCGCAATCGCCCGCCGCCTTGAGATCGGCCGCACCTCGGTGCGCCGGATTCTGGCGGCCGATTCCAACCAGAAATAGGTCCGCCCTGTGGTTCACGTAGCGCTCACGGTATTTCCAACTGGAGAACCGCGCCGAGACGCAAATATCCGCGCATGTTTGGGATACGGGTGCGAGGCGGGACACCGATGGCGTCAACGAAACCTGGCGGCGGGAAGTTACGGTTTTGAGAATTGGCTCCCCGGCATGGATTCGAACCACGATTCACGGCTCCAAAGGCCGCTGTCCTACCATTAGACGACCGGGGAATTGAGTGTTCAGCCGAACAGCCCAACCCTCTCATTCTAGCAGCCTTCCCGCCGCACGCGCATCGGTGATACGATCAACGATTCCTATGTTCCACCGCCGCCATTTCCTCCAGTCCCTCCTTGCCGCTCCACTCGCCGCCCAACCCGCCAAACGCCCCAACATCCTCTTCTGCATCCACGACGATTGGGGCCACCAGCACGCTGGCGCTTACGGCTGCTCCTGGGTCAAAACCCCTGCCTTCGACCGCATCGCCCGCGAAGGCGTCCTCTTCTCCAACTGCTTCACCTCCAACCCCAAATGCTCCCCCTGCCGCGCCACCATCCTCACCGGCCGCAACACCTGGCAGCTCAAGGAAGCCGTCAGCCACTTCAGCATCTTCCCCAATGAATTCGCCGTCTACCCCGACGTCCTCGAAAAAGCCGGCTACTTCGTCGGCATGACCGGCAAAGGCTGGGGCCCCGGCGACTACCAAACCACCGGCTGGCCCCACAACCCCGCCGGCAAGGAATTCCAGAAGCGCACCCTCAAGCCCCCCTACAACGGCATCGCCAACCGCGACTACGCCGGCAACTTCGACGACTTCCTCGCTCAGCGCCCCGCCAACACCCCCTTCTGCTTCTGGCTCGGCGGCCAGGAACCCCACCGCGCCTACGAACAAGGCTCCGGCCTCCGCGCCGGCCGCAACCCCGCCGAAGTCACCGTCCCCAAATACTGGCCCGACACACCCGCCGTTCGCAGCGACCTCCTCGACTACGCCCTCGAAGTCGAATGGTTCGACTCCCACATCGGCCGCGCCCTCAAAAAACTCGAAGAACTCGGCGAACTCGACAACACCCTCGTCATCTCCACCTCCGATCACGGCATGCCCTTCCCGCGCGTCAAGGGCCAGATCTACGAAGACGGCTTCCACCTGCCCCTCGCCGTCCGCTGGGGCTCCCGCGTCAAAGGCGGCCGCGTCGTCGACGACTTCATCAACACCCGCGACTTCGCCCCCACCATCTGCGAGGCCGCCGGCGTCGCCTCCGCCCCCACCGTCACCGGCAAAAGCTTCGTCGACGTCCTCACCTCCGGTAAAGCCGGCACCGTCGACCCCACCCGCAACGTCATGCTCGTCGGCAAGGAACGCCACGACCTCGGCCGCCCCAACGACGCCGGCTACCCCGTCCGCGCCATGCGCACCTCCGAATACCTCTACGTCCGCAACTATGAACCCGACGCCTGGCCCGCTGGCAACCCCGAAACCGGCTACCGCAACGTCGACGACTCACCAACCAAGACCCTTCTCATCAGCGGCTTCGACAAGTATTACCAGATGTCCTTCGGCAAACGCCCCGCCGAAGAGCTCTACGATATGCGCACCGACAAGGAGTGCCTCCATAACCTCGCCGCCGACCCCAAACTCGCCCAGGTCAAACGCAAAATGCTCGAGCGCATGGAGGAAACCCTCCGCGGCGAAGGCGACCCCCGCATGCTCGGCCGGGCCGACTTCTTCGACACCATCCGTTACACCGGCGCCCGCAAACACTCCTACGACGAATGGCTCAAGAACATCCGCCCCTAACCGGCCACCCAAGGAACTTTCATATGTGGATACCCGCTCTGCTCACCCTCGGCGCGCTCGCCCTCTCCGCCCCAGCCGCCACCCGCTCTGACGACATCGCCTTCAAGAAACATCACCTCGACCCCGGCGCCTCGGAAGCCTGCGCCTTCGCCGACATCAACGGCGACGGCCGCCTCGACATCGTCTCCGGCGACCACTGGTTCGAAGCCCCCAAGTGGACCCGCCACAAGTTCCGCGAAATTCCCTTCCAGAACAACTACATCGACGACTTCAGCGACCTCCCCCTCGACGTCGACTCCGACGGCCACATCGACATCGTCACCGCCCACTGGTTCAGCCGCAAAATCTCCTGGTGGAAAAACCCGGGGAAGGGAAAAGGCGTCTGGAAGGAAGGCGCCGTCGACACCGGCATGAACACCGAGTTCGCCTTCCTCGTCGACATGGATGGCGACGGCAAGGCCCGCGAAATCCTCCCCCAATACGGTGGCAAAGCCATCACCGCCTGGTATGAGTTCAAAGGCGGCCAGTGGGTCCGCCATCAGGTCGCTGACCAGTCCCACGGCCACGGCATCGGCTCGGGCGACGTCAACGGCGACGGCCGCATCGACATCCTCACCCCTAAAGGCTGGCTCGAAGCCCCCGCCCCCGGCGTCGAAGGCAACTGGGTCCATCACCCCGATTGGGAGTTCAAGGAACACCTCGGCTTCCTCTACGTCCACGACGTCAACGGCGACGGCAAAACCGACGTCGTCAGCTCCAACGCTCACGACTACGGCCTCTTCTGGCTCGAACGCACCCCCACCGGCTGGAAGAAAAACGTCTTCGAGGACGTCTGGTCCCAACCCCACGCCACCGCCCTCGTTGACCTCAACGGCGACGGCCGCAAAGACCTCATCAGCGGCAAACGCTTCCTGGCCCACGACCACGACCCCGGCTCCCGCGACCCCCTTGGCCTCTACTGGTACGAAACCGTCCCCGGCCCCCAAGGCAAAGGCATCTACTGGGCCCGCCACATCATCGACTACGGCTCCATGGCTGGCGGCGGCATGCAAATCGCCCTCGCCGACCTCGACGGTGACGGCGACCTCGACTTCGCCGTCGGCGGCAAAGGCGGCCTCTATCTCTTCGAGAACCTGACCAGGCAACCGAAGTCCGCTAAGTAAGCCCGCCTCCGGCAGCTCAGCCGAAAAAAAAGCGGGCGAAGATCCCTCCTCCTCCAGAGGGGCCTTCGCCCATAAATGAACGGACCTGGGCGGCGCTGCGCGCTCTACCGTGCCCGTTCACAGCCATGTTGTATAGGCGGCCCCTTCACCCTCCTCCAGAATGGCAGGACCGCCTGGTGGGAGCCCCCGTGCGCGGGTAGGGAGCTCCCGGTGTGCCCGGACTGTGCTGGGGACAGGCACCGGACACAACTAGAGAGTAGAATTTCCCCCCGCACGCCAACAGAATCTCTGGTACTGAACAGACCCCATCCCGTACTGGTGAATTCAGTCACCCCGCCGCCGGAACAAAGGTTCTAAGGTAAGCGCCTGAGTTGCCCCGGCGAAACGTATCGCTCGCCGGTGCCACCCCATTTCGCGCTCCAGGACGGAACTTGTTTTCCCTGTCACTCGTATATACGCTTGTATTGACCGATACAGTTCGAATGGGACGCGAGCAAGAATCGAGCCAACCTCCTCAAGCATGGCATCGATTTCGCCACCGCCGCGCGGGTGTTCGCGGATCCTGACTGCATGCTTTTGGAAGACCGCATCGACAAGACCGGCGAGCGTCGCTGGCACGCTCTCGGCAGAGCGGGCGGCACGGAGCCGGTCCTGATCGTCGTTCATGTGTATAGGGAGTCAAGCGATGCCGAAGAAATCATCCGCATCATCTCAGCCAGAAAAGCTCGTGCGCGTGAAAGCCGAGCGTATTTTCAGTAAGCCACTCACCAAGCAGCAGCGCACCCGCCTAGGCCTTCTCGCCAAAAAGCCGGACGCGCAAATCGACGTCTCCGACATTCCCCCATTGACCGACGAGCAACTGGCTGCCATGGTCCCCGCGCGCATGCGCTCCAGAACCACCCTGATCTCTTTGCGGGTTCAGAACGATGTGCTCACTTGGCTAAAATCCAAAGGGCCAGGTCATCTGAGCCGCATCAACGCGATTCTGACAAATGTGATGGAAGCTGAGCACCGCCTCAAGAACCAGTGACCGGCAACTCTGAGCCGAAGACTCAGCGCAAGGCGCGTTCCAATCCACGTGTTCATTCGCGACTCTTCGTACCTTGAAAGTGCACGATGTTGACCGCAGTGTCTGACTGGATGTCGGCTTGCTTTGGCGGCAACGTTACTATCCCGGAAGCGATGGGCCTGTGTAAGCGAAAGTACGCCCCTGGTATTGAATCCGGTATGACTCTGAAGGAATGAGATGCTCTCTACGGAGAAGCCGCTCAGCTCAAGAGGTGCGCGCGATTCCGGAGCCCGGCCTTGGCATTTGGCCTCCTGCTTATCGGGACTATTATTTCGGCATTTTCCATCGACTCGGAAGCGGTCAGGTTCTGGGTGGCCACCATGGGAATGATCGCCTTGGTAGGGTTCGTGTTCAGCGCGGCGATCTACTTCATGCCCAAATTCTTGGACCTTGCAGACTCGCCGAAAGTCGTGAAGCCGGATGCGTCCGGTCGGCGAAGGAAGCGCAGGAAATAGCCTCTTCGCCGTGGCTTACCCTGCCAAGCTTGGGAGCGGCTGCTCCCAGGGATGAGGCGTCGAATCTCTGCTCCGCCCCTCCACTACCCCCGCGACTCCGCATCCCCTCGCCCTGCCAGCGGCTTCACCAGCCCCGCCCCGCACACCGCCACGCCGCTATTCAACAGCGCATTCAAGAAGTTGAACAACACCCCATACAAACTCTGCTCGTTCACCGGATTCTTCCCCGGCAGCCGGAAGTCCGGCGGCAGCTCCTTGGCAATCTGCACCCGCAGCGCGTTCGGAATCGGATGCCCCCGCCCGTCCTTCACATTCGCAATCCGGATCGGCGTCTGCAACACCGTCGCCGTCTTGCCGTCCACATAGAACTGGCACCGCGAAAACCACCCCAGGTTCCCCGGATCAGCCGCATCGAACAACAGCAGCGGCGCCTGCCGCCCCGGCACCTGCAAATCGAGCGTCAGCACGCGCACATCGTTCGTCATCCGCGCTTCCACCCCCAGTTGGTTGAGGATCTCCTGAATCACCTCTTCCTCCAGCTCGAGATAAAGAAGCTTGTGCGCGCCTGCCTGCAATACCTGCATCCTGCCCCTATTGTACGGGTCGCTCGCGCACAGCCGCCAGCGCCATTTCATACGCCGCCAGCGTTCCCGCGTCAAACAGCACAAACGTCACCTCGCGCAACACCCCCGCCCCCGCCGCCAGATGCGCCGCCACCACGCCCACCGCCACCTCCGCCGCCTGCTCCACCGGATAGCCATACACACCCGTGCTAATCGAAGGCAACGTCAGCGCCGCCGCCCTGTGCTCCTCAGCCAGCCGCAGGCACGCCCTGTACGCCTCCGCCAGCAACTCCGCCTCCCCCATCCCCCCGCCGCGCCATACCGGGCCCACTGCGTGAAACACATGCCGCGCCGGCAACCGCCCCGCCGACGTCGCCACCGCGCTCCCCGTCGGGCATCCCCCCGCCGCCTCGCGAATCGCATCCAGTTCGCGCAGAATCGTCGGCCCGCCCGCCCGGTGAATCGCCCCATCCACGCCCCCACCGCCCGCCAGCCGCGAGTTCGCCGCGTTCGCCATCGCATCCGCCGCGATCTTCGTGATGTCGCCCTGCACCAACACCAGTCGCGCTCCCGATGGAAACGTCATCTCCATAGCTTCCTCCTATCCCGCCCGCCCCGCGCACCGCAGCGCCTTGAGCAACGTCACCGTCCCCAGGCGCCTCCGCTCCACCGCTTCAGCC
>JAFLBB010000240.1 GCA_017304135.1 Acidobacteriota bacterium
CCACGGCACCCGCCACGGCCAGCCACTTCATGAGCGCGGCTCCACGCACCAGTGGAAGAGCAGATCCCATTCGGCCGCCTCAATGGCCGCTACCATCGCACGCTCCGCCTCGCTGCCACGCCGCCGTGCATGCTCATATAGATCGATAAACGCGAACGGGTCCCACTGCGTTCCATGGCTCCAGCCCAGCTCCGCCGCCGCCACATGCAGGGCAGGGAAGAGGGCGTGCCGCCCGACGCGGCGGAACCAGTAGGCCGCGTTGCCGGGGTCCGGCTCCTGGCGGTGCAAGATGCCGTGCCAGTAGCTGCCCTCGGCGGTGTGGATCTCCTGCGCGATCTCGTGGGCTTTGGTCCAATCGCCCCAGCGCAGCCACAGTCCGGCCAGCGCCGCCTCACCCGCACGCGCGGCGGGAAGCCACTCCGCTGCGTCCAGCCGCACCCCTTCCGGCGGCGCGGTCATCGCCAGCAGGGTCTCGATCCGCGGTGAATAGGAGGACACTCGCCCCATTCTCTCAAATGATGCCGCTGCGTCCACGCCCAAAACGGAACGGGGCGGACCGTTTCCGGTCCGCCCCGTTCCTTCAGATTGAGTCTCTGATCTTGTTGGTTACTTGCGCAGACGGCGGCTGAGGATACCCAGACCCACGAGGCCGATGCCCATCAGGGCCATCGAGGTCGGTTCCGGAACTTCGTTGCCGCCACCGCAGAGCCCCTGATCGACGCAACGGATGTTGTAGTCGTAGGTCAGGGTCACATCCGAGGCGTACACCGTGGAGAGAATGCTGGCCAAGCTGGCGCCACCGCTCACCACAGAGGAGTCAGAGCTGACGAAGAACAGGCTGAAGTTGCCCACGCCACCGACGCCCGTCAGATCGAGGATCTGGCCCGTCAGGTCGGTCACGATCGGACCCGTCTGCTGGGGCGGCGTGCGCGTCACGCCCGAGGTGCCGCCGAAATCGAGGACGTTATCGTAGGCGGTGGCGTTAAACGCCGGGAATGCCAGGACGCTGTTGGCCAAAAGGCTGCCAGCACCCGGCGCGCCGGGAACCGTGCCGCCGTTGGACTGCACGTTCACCGCGATGGTGGCATTGATCACAGCCGGGTTTGAGGCCAGGTTTTCAAACTGCGCCTGGTTGCTCTTGGTCTGGGAGTCGAGTTCCAGCGACCACCAGTTGAGGATGTAAGCCTCACCCGGGTTCAGGGCCGGCAGGCCGGGCATCGACAGGAACTGCGGCAGAACCGCAGTGAAGCCGCTGCCCGCACTGATGTCACCCGAGCTGACCGTCGTCGTAATCGTTGTGGCGCTGGCGGTGAACGCCAGGAGGCCCGTTAGAGCCAATCCCAAGAAAAATTTCTTCATGCACTACCTCCGAAGAGAATTGTTTGCTAGTTGCTACACGTCTAGCTTCTTCGTAATGGTACGAACTAGGGCCAAAAGTGTCAAGACACAATTTGAATAAAACTCACGGAATCTGTGTGTTGGAAAGTTTTACCTGCATTGGAGGGTAGTACTAAGGTGGACACTACAACCTCCCTTGCGGGGAGGTAAGGGGGTACAGCATCAACGGGATACTAGAACTTCCCGGTGTGTTTCCTTATGGATCCCATAGTACCCTTAGGAGCTTCGATTTTTGCCGCAGGTTCGCCTTGTGTCGCATGTGTGATCGCAGGGTGGGAGCTGCGCCGTTGCCCAAAACAATTGGATCGTGATATGTTCGGGCTGCAGCGTATGCCGACCTATCGCATCTTCCGCATGAAAGACCACGTCCGTCAGAGCTTCCGTTGGGCGGCTCACACTCTGGGCATGGCCAATGTGAAGCCGAGGGATTATATGGAACAGGAGCAAACGGTGGAGGCGTCGTCCCCCTATGCGGCCTGGATGGATGCCCGCGAGCGTGGACAGCCGCTGGAGGTGGGCGATCTGTTGCAGGCCGAGGCCGGGTTGCTCTACCTCTATAAGTACGTCGGGCTGGAGGAAGCCCGCTGGGTGATGCCCGAGGCCAAGCCGGAGGCGGTCGCGGCGGGTTTGGAACAACCTACCCCCACCGGTGCTGTTACCGCATAGGACCCGCTTCGCGCGGGGTGGCCGCGCAGCGTGGGCGCAACCGGGCTATTATGGATGCTGCTATGGACCTGCCTCACCGAGGCGCCGAGCGGATCAACAGTTTCGCCCTGGTCACCTACATTCCGGATCCGCTGGCGTCGTTCCTGAACAATCTGCGTGAGGAACTGGAGGCCGCCGGCCCTGCGCCGCGGGCGCATGTGACGCTGCTGCCTCCGCGGCCCATCCAGTGCCCCACCTGCGACGCAGTGCGGCAACTGGGCGGCCAGGTGGCCGAATTGGACGCCTTCGAACTCACGCTGGGCGAACCGACGCTGTTTGCCGCCACCAACGTGGTCTACATCGCCATTGAACAGGGGATGGACCAGTTGCAGCGCATCCACGGCATGCTGAACGAAGCCACGCTGGGCTACAACGAGCCGTTTCCCTATCATCCGCATGTAACGCTGGCGCAGGGGCTGTCGACGTCGGCGGCGCCGCAGGCGCTGGAACTGGCGCGGATTCGCTGGGCGCAATACAGCCAGCAGCGGCGGTTCCTGGCAGAGTCGGTGGTGTTTGTCCAGAATACGCTCGACAACCAGTGGCTCGACCTGGCGGAGATTCACCTGGGGGCGAAGAACCGGCAGCCGGCTCCGGTGCTGGCTGCGCGCCGCAGCCACCGGCACTAAGCTGCGCCTGCCCCGCAGGGGCGTGCGGTTCGGTTATTCGAAGAGGCCGATCTGGCGCTGTTCGCCGTCGCGTTTGCCCTTGGTTTTGGCCTGACCGCCGATGACGCCGAGGACGCGGGCGGCGCGGAGGGCGGTGCGGGGTGCGAAGATTCGCTGGTTGTTCGCTGTGGGGTCGGGCGGGGTATACGTGACGCCGCCGGGTTCGACGGTGAGCAGATTATTGGGCACGACGCCTTGCAGGAGGTCGTCGTCGCGGAACTCCAACTGAATCCAGAGGCCCTCGGTTTTGGGCCGGCTGCGGAAGAGGCGCTGTTCCTGGAAGGGCGCAGGGCCATCAGTATCTCTCACAAAACAAACGACCTTGACCTCGTCGAGGGCGATTTCGTGGAGCGCTCCTTCGGGGCTTAGCACATGCAGGGGGCCGGAGCCGAGGGCCTCCGTGGAGTCGAGATAACCGCCGACCGGAGCCCGGTCAAAGCGGTGGACGACCACTTTTTTGCTGGTGGATGCGCTCACGGAGCCGTCGTTTCCCCTGTTGGCGGGCGTTTCGCGGAGACACGAAACGCCTTTATGTTTCAAACAATTCCGCAAATATTGTATCATTGGCACAATGAACGTGGGCTTGAACAGAGGCAGGCGTGAGGACGTCAGTCTGCCCGTTTCGGCCCGGAAGCGCGCCATGAAGCGGCCCGGAGCGCCGGAGCGGCCGGATTCCCGGCTCAACGGACTGGTGCGGCAATTCCTGACCCATGCCCGGCTGGAGAAGGGTCTGTCGGCGAACACGCTGGAAAGCTACGGACGGGACCTGGAGCGGTATGCCGGGCACACGCTGGAGCATTTTGGCGATGAAGCGCCCGGGGCCGAAAGCGTACGAGCGTACTTGGATTCTCTCTATGCCGCCGGGTTGAGCAGCCGGACGATTGCCCGCCACCTGACGGCGCTGCGGACGTTCACCGTGTTTTTGCAGAAAGAGCGCATTCTCGATTCCGACCCGGTGGGGACGATTCCGCTGCCGCGGCAGTGGCGCAGGCTGCCCAAGCGGCTGTCGCAGGAAGAACTGGAGCGGTTGGCGGCGGCGCCGGACGCGGCCACACCGACGGGATTGCGCGACCGGGCGATGATTGAGCTGTTGTATGCCTCGGGTCCGCGTGTGAGCGAGTTGTGCGGCCTGGAGATTCGTAACCTGGACCTGGAAATGGGGCTCATTCGCGTGACGGGCAAGGGCAACAAGCAGCGGCTGATTCCGTTTGCGCCTTCGGCGGGGCGGGCGATCACCGATTATCTGGCCACGGGCCGCGGGGCGCTGCTGAAGGGCCGGCCGAGTTCCTATTTATTCATAACCGCCCGGGGCGGACCACTTACTCGCCAGGCATTCTGGCACATCATCTCTCTAGCGGGACGGAAGGCGGGCATCGCGCAGAAACTGACCCCCCATCTGCTGCGGCACACCTTTGCGACCCATCTCTTGGAAGGAGGCGCGGACCTGCGCAGCGTGCAAACCATGCTGGGTCACGCCGACATCTCCACGACACAGATTTACACGCACGTGCTGCCATCGCGGCTGCGCGGGGCCATTGAACGCCATCATCCCCGTGGGTAGCGGGATGCGGTTAGCGAACGGAGCCCTTTCATGAGCGATTACATGTTCATGCTGGAAAGCCACATGCGGCCCCAGCAGTTTGCCGTGGTGCAACAGGTGCAGGCGGCGGCCGAAGCCGCCGGGCTGAACGTCTTTCTGAGCGGCGGGGCGATGCGCGACATGTTGGGCGGATTCCCGCTGCAGGATGTCGACTTCACGGTGGAGGGCAATCCGGCGAAGATCGTGAAGGCGCTCACGGCCAAGGACGGCGTGACGGTGCTTTCAGAGAACACGCTGCGCAAGTCGTGGGAGCTGAAGTTCCCCTCCGGCGTGGTGAGCGAGATCGGGATGGCGCAGGAGGCGCACTACGCCAAGCCGGCGTCGAAGCCGGTGGTGAAGCCGGCGACGATTCACGAAGACCTGCGCGGACGCGACTTCACGATCAACGCGATCGCGCTGTCGCTCAACCGCACCTCGCGCGGGCTGTTGATCGACCCCACCAACGGGCAGGGCGATCTGGAAGCGCGTGAGATCCGCACGACGGGCAATTACACGCTTTACGACGATCCGGTGCGGATTCTGCGGATGCTGCGGTTCAAGGCGAGGCTGGGCTTTGAGATCAGCGCGCGGACGCAATCGCAGTATGAGAATGTGCGCGAGGCCAAGCTGGAAGAGAAGATCACGCCGGAGCAGTTGTATCGCGAGCTGCGGGCGATGGCCGATGAGCCGAATCCGGCGTTGTTGATCGAGACACTGGAGCGGGAAGGGCTGCTGACGCTGTTTTCGCCGACCATCGACGGCTCCAAATTGAACCTGGCGGGCCATGAGAAGTTGCTCAAGCTGCGGCAGATGGTGCCGTTCGGGGCGGAGTTTCATTCGGAGAACCTGGGGCTGTTTCTGTTCGTGCTGACCGAGAAGCTGACTCCGAAAGAGAAGTCGGGGCTGGTGAAGTTCCTTGGCATTCCGAAGGCCGACCTGAACGCGATGACGAAGCTGGATGCGGCATCGAAGAAGCTGGAGTCGACATTGAAGTCGGCCAAGCTGAACAAGGCGTCGCTGGTGTACCAGACGCTGCTGACGGCGCCGGGCGAGCAGGTGCTGTACCTGGCTTATAAGTCGGCGCAGCGGCTGGTGCAGGACCGCATCAAGAAGCACCTGACGCAGTATTTGCCTGGGGTGCTGGAGATTACCGAGCAGGAAGTCTCGAATTGGTGCGGGCTGGCGCCGGACGACGCGAAGTTTGCGCAGAAGCACAAGGACTACATTCTGGGGCGGCTGGATGGGCGCATTCGCAAGCCGGCGCCGGAGCCGATTCCGGAGCCGGAGCCGCCGCCTTCGGGGCGGATGCTGCGGCAGCCGAGCGCGGCGCGGGCTACGCGGTAGCAGTAGCGGCGGGGCCGCGGCGGAATGGACCACTGCGGGTA